>NZ_VPBF01000033.1:0-32998 GCF_013418865.1 Acinetobacter sp. YH12117 | reverse complement strand
TAATGATATTAAAAATCTGTATTGTTCTTATCCTGGGAATAGAGTGAGGTTGGAACGGTTATTAAAATCTTTTAAACAAGGACAATTAGAAAAAAGCTATATAGAAAATAGTTTGAATAACTGTCAAAAATAGAAATAATCGCCTCTTAATTGGAGGCTTTTATTTATAAATGTTATTTACAGTTCTAAGAATACAACGTTTAATCACAACTAATATTATTTTACAGTAGCATAGATCAGTGCCCAAACAATCCCGATTCCTCTGTATTGGTGGCTTCCTCAACGGAACTCAAGTCAAAGACCAAGGTGACAGCTTTATCTGTGTCGAAGAAGGTAAAAATGTCACCTATACCAAAAAGGAAATTTTCCATCAAGATGCTTGGGATCATGATTATTATGTTTGTGAAAGTACGACAGACCAGCAAGCACACAATTGGGTTTATGATATTCCATCGTATTAATTGAATCTATTTAGGACATAAATTAAACAATTACTAGAAACAATAACTTGCATAACATTTCTAAAATTGATTTTTCATACTGTTTTCCTAAAACTGTATGAAAATAAAGCTAATAGGGAATGTTATGAATTATGAAATCGATGCCTTTGGCACCTTGGTGATTGCAGTATTTTTTCTTTTTATTGGGCGGTATCTTGTTAGTAAAATTGGCTTCTTTAGAAACTATAACTTACCTGAACCTGTAATCGGCGGTCTAATCGCAGCGATTACAGCTTTTATTCTCTATAAATTTTTTAATATCAGTGCCACATTTGACTCAGAAACTCAAACCATTCTGATGCTGATGTTCTTTACCTCTGTTGGTTTAAGTGCAGACTTTACCAAGCTCAAAGAAGGTGGGAAATCACTGCTGATCTTTCTGGTCTGTGTCATTCTATTTGTAGTTGTACAAAATGCGGTTGGCATGAGTTTAGCCACAGCACTTGGGCTTGATCCATTGATTGGTCTGATTGTCGGTTCTGTTACCTTAACGGGTGGACATGGTACTGCCGGTGCTTGGGGTGAAGTGCTTGAAACTCAATATGGAATACAGGGGGCAATTGTCCTCGGAATGGCAAGTGCTACTTTTGGTTTGATTATTGGTGGGCTTGTGGGTGGTCCGGTTGCCAAATTCTTGATTAAACGAAATCAGTTGGCAGAGACAGTAGCGCAAGAGACTAATGAACAACAGCTTGATGCGAATATGAATACCGCACCCTTTGAATATCCAAAGAAGACCCGACTCATTACAGCCAGTAATGCGGTATCAACTTTGGGGATGTTTGCACTATGTATTTTTGTCGCCAATCAGATGACAGAAATCAGTCAGGGAAGATGGTTTGAACTGCCGACCTTTGTCTGGGCCTTAGGGACAGGGGTGATTGTACGTAACTTTCTGGAGCATATACTGAAAGTTGATATTTTCGACCGTGCCATTGATGTATTTGGCAACGCGTCATTGTCCCTGTATTTATCTATGGCTTTACTGTCACTGCAACTCTGGTTGCTGGCCGATTTGGCAGGCCCGCTCATTACCATTTTGTTTGCGCAGACAGCGGTACTGATTTTATTTACCGCAATTGTGACCTTTAGAATCATGGGAAAAAATTACGATGCAGCCGTATTGGTAGCAGGGCATTGTGGTTTTGGTATGGGAGCAACCCCGACTGCGATTGCCAATATTCAGGCGGTCACCAATAGCTATGGTCCATCACATAAAGCCTTTTTAATCGTACCGCTGTGTGGTGCATTTTTTATTGATATTGTGAATGCTGTGGTGATTCAGAGTATCATTGCATTTTTCGGTTAAATTTTAATACGACTTTAAAATCATATAGACATGAAAAAGCCCCATGGTTAGGGGCTAGTCGTATGCACATCTAGGGCACATACTGTAAGAGGCTCATCTCATACTGAGCGTATTAAAGCACACTCTTTCAATTCAACCTACGAAAGTTTTTTCTGATCTTCTGATCATAAGGAGAAGACCACAGTTAAAAGTGGGGGGGAGAAAGTTTTATTGCTCAAAAATAAGCATTTTTTATCTGGAATTTGGATGTTTTGAATTTCTCATTTCATCGTTAAATGGTTACAAAAATTTTCCAATAAGACGGAAAATATTACACGGGAATAAAAGAATTTAATCATTTACCAAGTTAATTAAAGTAAAAGTTATATAACTATTCATCTTTTTAGTCATGCAAAATAGCTTGAAATTAAATCAGATATTCAGAAGCAGAATTTGGTTTTTATCCCTGATTTTGGTGATTTTTTAAAACAGCCCATAAAACAATAAATAACAATAATGACAATAGTTGTTGTCAAATTATCTTTATGCTCATGAATGAAGTTATACATATAAAAACTTCAGAAAAATAATAATTTATGGATGAGCGTATGAAAGGAAAACTGGTATTCAATAGCCTCAATATTGCGGTGTGTAGTGTCATATTGTATGGCTGTGGTGGCGGAGGTGGAGATTCTTCCGGTTCAGGAACATCTTCAAAAGTAGAACGGGAAATGGTGGAGGTGTTATCCACCCGGCCAGATTTAATTACAGACTCGGATGTATTGCTGAAACTGGATCTGCCCGATGATATTCAAACTACGGCGTTGAAAGTGTCCCTGAATGGACAAAATATTAGTGATGCATTTGCCAATGAGCAGCGCCAAGCCTTAGTTGAAGGACTTAAACTGGGCGATAATCAACTCAAGGTTGAAGCAGGGCGTTATTATCAGAATTTAAGCCTGATCAATCATCCTTCGAGTGGACCATTACTGTCTGGCCCGCAGTTAAAGCCCTGGACCTGTACCAATGCGTCGACCGATCAGTTCTGTCAAAAGGCTGTGCAATATAACTATTACTATAAAGATCGTTTGGGACTCATTAAAAGTTATGACCCGGCACAACCGCCGGCCAGCCAGAATATTGCCACCACCACTACCGATGAAGGACTAACGGTGCCATTTATTGTGCGTGAGGAAGTGGGCTATCAGAACCGCGATGAATACCGTTTTGCGGTGTTGTATGATCCAAACCAGCCGTGGACCGCCTTAAAGCCACAAGCGCAATTTAACCATAAACTGGTGGTCACGCATGGCCAAAGCTGTGGTAATGATTACCAGTCTGCCTCTGCGCCAACGGTCATTGCCACTTCAAGTTCCATTTTGCCTGATGTCACCATTTTGGCTTTAGGCCGCGGCTTTGGGGTGATGTCGACTGCACTGTCTCATAGCGGTCATAACTGTAATCTGGCAATTCAGGCCGAATCGCTGATTATGGCCAAAGAGCGTTTTATTGAGCAGTATGGCACCTTGCGCTATACCATCGGGCAGGGCTGTTCAGGTGGTGCGCTGGCAGCACAATGGGTGGCCAATGCCTATCCGGGAATTTATCAGGGGATTTTACCCACTTGCTCATTCCCTGATGCCTGGAGTACCGCTTCACAGTTCGCCGATTATCACCTGATGATTAATTATTTCCAGACTCCAGAAGGCCGTTTAAGCTTCTTGCCGCATCAGATTGCGCATGTTCAGGGACATATTTCTGAAATTAATGGCTATGTCAGTGAGCTGGCCCAGTTTGATGTGGCGCGGCCAAATACCATCTGCAAGGGAATTTCATCGGCGCAGTTATATCATGCCACCAATAATCCTCAAGGCATTCGTTGCTCGATTCAGGATGCTGCAATTAATTTGCTGGCCCCACGTCCAACGGAGCTGTGGACCGAAACTGAAAAACGGATTGGTCGCGGTTTTGCCGGCCTGCCGATGGATAATGTCGGGGTACAATATGGGCTGGACAGCTTGATGAAAAACATCATTACCCCAGAACAGTTTGTACAGTTAAACGAAAAAATAGGTGGCGTGGATATTGATATTCAGGCGGTGCCTGAACGTCTAGAAGCCAATTATACGGCGCTGAATAATGCCTATCGCAGTGGCTTAATTAATGTCGGAAACAACCTGAATAAAGTGGCGATTATTGACTGTCGAGGTCCGGACCCGGCGCTGTTCCATGATTCCTATCGTGCCTTTGCCATTCGGGCACGACTGGAAAAAGCGCATGGCAATTATAATAACCATGTGATTTATGGCGGTGATCTGGTCATGATTGCCGATGCCAAATGTCTGGAAATCAGCTTTAATGATATGGACCGCTGGTTAAGCAATGTCGAAAAAGACTTAAGTGATTTGCCTATTGCCACCAAACTGACCCAAAACAAACCGGCAGATGTAAAAGATGCTTGTATTACTGCCGGCATCATTAACCGCGAGAATCTGTGCAGCACGCTCAGATTACCGGTATATGGCACACCGCGTATGGTGGCCGGGGACAGCCTGACCACCTATGCCAACAAGTGTCAGCTGAAACCTTTAAATGTGTCGGATTATGGCAATACGGTCCGCTTTAGCAATGAACAGCTCCAGCGATTGCATCGGGTTTTCCCGCAAGGCGTGTGTGACTATAGCCAAGCCCCAGTTGGCTTTGCTGACACCATTGGCTGGATGAGTTATCAGGATCGGCAGGGCAGCGTAGTTTATGGAGGACAACCTTTGCCTGCGGTCAGTTCATCGGCTGCACGCGGCTGGGCATCTAAAGCTTTCCAGTTGTTTTAATTCTTCACACATTTTTGTTTCACAAAAACCAGTGATTTTTCACTGGTTTTTTATGATTCATTTTGATTTTTAGTTGAAAATTCATGTAATATAGCGGCGGTTATTTCGCCGGTGTGTAGATGGTAGGCAAATAACCTTTGGTCGAATTAAAATGTTAACCAGATCTCATTAATTCGCTGAATTATCAGGTTTTTTAGCGAGAAAGCCCAGATAAGCGTTGTAAAATCATTAGATTAAATTTACTCACAATTATTTTGATTAATATGAATTATTTCATATAATTACAATGATTTATCACAAAATGGACAAATCCCGGAAAATAGTGATAGCTGATTCCGGGTTGTGACACTAAAATGGGTCTGAAAAATTAAAACAATCATAGGGTGAAGGATTATGGATATCACTGAGACGGTGTTTGACTTCAAAGCCTTATCCACACCACAACAAGATTATTTTTTTGAAAAAATTGCCGAGTTTGATCAGCAGGTGTTTACGTTAACCTGTGAAAAGGAGCTAAAGAAATATCTGTATGACCCGCAGGCAATTTCGGTCACTATTATTCAATATCATCATCGTGGCAAACTGGTCGGGCAGACCATTATTCCACTGTTGGCCTTAACCCTGTTACATCAGCCAATTCTGGTGGTCAACTCACGCGCCAGTTTTTTAAAAAGCTATCGCCATCAATACAACCATAAAATCATCAACAGTGCGCTCAAAGCCATGCTGAACCAGCGCTTTAAATATCCTTTAACGCCCATGTGGTTTATTGCCACCATCAACCAGCCGAAGCTTTATGCACATTTTATATCACGTGTTCAGGGCTTTTATCCACGCAGTGATATCCGGATGCCGGAGGATTATTTAAGCGTGTTACAAGTGATGGCCAGCCGGCAACACGACATCCAGAAGCGTGATGAAGATATTTATGTCCACCAGACCTGTGTTCCGCTGCGTAGTGAAGAAGAACTGCAACAGTTAAGAGTGCATGCCAATCCGCATTGCGATTTTTTTCTGCAACATGCACCGGACTATTTTGATGGCATCGGCCTGATGTGTATTTGCCGTTTAGACAGTAAAACCCTGACCGAAACGGCACTCAACTTTGCTTTGGACCGGAAGGTGTCTTAAGGCGCCAGAAATTTTAAATCGGCATGTTCACGGATGCTGTCAGCATCCAGACTGAAAATCGCATCCATAAACGCCACATTAAAACTGCTAACCTGTGAACTTTGCGCGTGGGCCAGTTTCCCAGCAATAGCAAAATGGACATGCGCGGCAATGGTGGCAATGGTCACCGAACTGACCGCGGCATAAGCAGCAATTAAAGCGCCCAAGGCACAGCCGGTTGCGGTGACTTTGGGCTGTAATTCCGAGCCACCATTGACTTGCACCACCTGTTCAAGCTGTCTGGACAGAATAAAATCGGATTCACCGGAAATGGCAATACATTCGGCATGCGCCAAGAGGCTTTTGGCCTGTGCATATACCGCGGTGCTGTCCAGGGTCGAATCAACACCTTTGGATTCTACCTGTGCGCCGGCCAAGCCGCCAATTTCCGACGCATTGCCGCGAATCACACTCGGTTGAAAGGCCAATAGCGCATCAACCATATCTGAGCGCCATTTTAAGACGGGCCCATAACCGACCGGGTCCAGCACCCACGGTTTGGCAAGACGCTGGGCCGTTTCTGCCGAAATCTGCATGGCCTGCATCTGTTCGCTGGTCGGTGTGCCCAAATTAATACTTAAGGCGCTGCAAATACTGCTAAAGCTTTCTGCTTCAAAAGGATTATCAATCATGGCCGGTGATGCACCGGCAGCCAGCAGAATATTGGCGGTGTAATTGGTGGCGACACTGTTGGTGATACATTGCACCAGTGGTTGCCGGGTTTTAAGCAGGCTCCAGGCTTCAATAATTTTTTCAATCATTGCCGCGGTTTCATCGGGCAGGCTGCTGTCAAGAGTGGAAAGCTGTTCTGGATAATTCATCAGTTACCCCTTTATTGGGTAAAGTAGTGGTCTTGCTGTTTACAGCGACGGCAGAACAAGGACACATAATGCTGGGCATCATAATCGACATCCAGTTCATCCGAGCCGCAGTGCATACAGCGTTTTAAGGCATAAAATTTTAAGCGCGGTTCAATCTTTTCCCAGATTTTCCAGATCGGTTGTACAAAGATCATTTCATCATAATTGAGAAAACGGAAAAATAGAATTTCCACCATTTTGCTCATCGGTAGTTGTGGTGGATGTGGCAGCGTGGTGGTCATCCATTTTTCTTGCAGGCCACGTTCACGGTACTGTTCTACGGTTTTTTTCAGCAGATTGGTATTAATGAATTTTTCATTGCGCGGCTGTAATAATTTCTGGCCATGCAGATAATCCAGCGCGGTTTGTACCAGATAAAAAATCTGACCCGCTGCCAGGCTGTCCAGCAGGCGAAAACACAGGCTTTTAAAACTGTTATTGCCAGAAATTTGCACCTGCCAGATGCGGCAATAAAACTGCATGAACTGCACCACTTTTTCATACATCAGTTCATAGATGGCATCTTTGACTTCATCTGAACTGTGAAAGGGCACGCCCTGACTCAAATTCTGGTAAAACCATTGTCGAAGCTGATGGGTAATACTGAACAGGCTCGGCTCCGAATAACCGTCCAGCCGCACATTCACATAATACTGGCCGGCTTCATCGGCAAATTCCTTGGCCACCAGAATCTGCTGGTCAAGCAGCTGTTTGATCAGCTGTTTCTGATATAAATAGTTGGGTGAAAAAGGCTGGAATTTAATTCGCTCCCAGTAAATATATTCATCATGCTGGGTATTTTCATGTACCTGATCGTCCAGCATCGACAATAAAAACAGTTTCTGGATAAAGCTTAACTGATTCAGCTTGTGCTCAATCATGTCTTTATCTTTGCCTTTATTTTTGAGCTTGCGGTTTTCCTGTACCAGCGCTTCTTTAATCAGCTGTTTGCGTTTTTTTTCACAGGCCGGGCAATGACAACTGTGCAAATTGCCCGGATACACTTTATGTTCGCAGTAACTGCACTCGTGATAGCTCAGCTCCTGATCGTACTGTTCGGCTTCCACCCAATACATGGCAGCGCGGCACAGCGGACACGAGGTGCTTTCATCTAACTGTTTTTGCAGAATCTGGAGCATATTCAGGTGCAGTCATCATTTTAGAAATAGGATGTCTGGATTATACATGGCTGGGCCGCATTGGTTTGCTCAAAAAAACATAAAGCAGAAAACTTGGACACTATGCTGAATTTAAACGCCCTGACTTGAACAGCTCTTTTTCATAAAAAATACGGCAGGACGCCGTATTTTAAATGGAAGTTAGAGGAGAGAAGATTATACCGGACACGGTAGCGAATCATCCTCCTCACCAAGTTGCTTGGCCTGAATCAGCGCCTGTACTTTTTTGCTTGGGATTTTCTTGCTGCCCAGGGCATCATAGGTATTCAAAATAGAGGTAACTTCATTGGTCTGCATGGGAATGCCTTCACAGCTCATAAAGAGGGCAATCACTTTATGGTCGATGTTGGCCTGATCGAGGGTTTGCAGGGTTTTAATATTTTCTACACGGACGATATGCTCTTTTAAATACATCTCACACCTCTTCTCGTTTTTTCATCATTGTTATCATGCGCTCGGCGCCTTTAAATACAAGCAAGAAGCGTGCACAAAATGTAGCCGATTTGAAAATAATGTAATGACCTACGCTGAAATGGCGATCCATCCAACTGAAAGCGTCATTTAGCCGATAACTGTTTGACTCTAGAAGCGAAATTGAAAAGCTAAATTTGAATAAATCTCCCTTCGCAAATGCTGGCGAATTGTCACCGGATTTATCTTGACGAAGTCTAAATAAGCCTCTGTTTAGACTTGGGAAATTATCCGGTTTTATCTCGCAGTATATTTTTAGCTGCACAGATCACAGGTCTTTGATTACAGAATGTAGTCAAGTGGCAGCTTTATGTAGGAACTTGTATCTCAATAGCGCAGAATTTCAGGTCAGATGGGCAGAACAGCACCAGCATGGCGCAACACCAGCGCGAGAAGATTTTAGCGGGCAGATTAAGCTGTTGGATTCGCTGCATAATTCAGCATCTCTGTATTTTTAAACAGATTTAGTTGAATGATGAATTGAAAAGTTGTGGCCGGATGCCCATATTAGAACAGAAGCGCATTCAGCAGACAGACTGAAAAAGTTGGCGTATGATCAAGACATCATCCGCATAATGCCCCGGCGTATAAACAATTAGGACATGATATGAATATCGCAGCAAATCCAGTGGTTGAAGCAGACCAAACTATTTATTTAAAAGATTATCAAAAACCTGCATTTCTGGTGGATTCAATTAATCTGGATATTCAGGTGTATGCAGACCACACCATCGTCAATGCGATTTTGGAGATGCAGCGCCAGACCGAAGGTGATCTGGTGCTGCTGGGCCGTGACCTTGAGCTGAAATCTATTCATCTGAACAGTCAGCAACTGACCGAAAATGACTATCAGCTTGATGCTGAACAGCTGGTAATTCAGAATGCGCCAGATCGTGCACGTATTGAAACCCAGGTGGTGATTCATCCGGAAAGCAACACCATGCTGGAAGGTCTGTATCAGGCTGGTGATCTGTTTGTGACCCAGAATGAGCCGGAAGGTTTCCGTAAAATTACCTTCTATCCGGACCGTCCGGATGTGCTGTCGGTATTTACTACCCGGGTGGAAGCCGATAAAAAATATCCGGTGCTGCTGGCCAATGGTAACCTGATTGAAAAAGGCGAGGTCGATGCCCAGCGTCATTATGCGATCTGGCAGGACCCGACCAAAAAGCCAAGTTATCTGTTTGCCTGTGTGGTCGGCGATTTAGCGGTGCTGAAAGACAGCTATGTGACTTCTGAAGGCCGTAATGTGGCACTGGAAATTTATGCGGTAGAAAAAGATATTCCTAAATGTCACATCGCCATGGAAGCGTTAAAACATTCCATGCGCTGGGATGAAGAACATTATGGTCTGCCGTATGACCTCGACAACTATATGATTGTGGCGGTTAGCCAGTTCAATATGGGCGCGATGGAAAACAAGGGCCTGAACATCTTTAACACCTCTTGCGTGCTGGCCGATGAAGAATACACCACCGATGCAGCCATTATGCGGGTTCAGTCGGTCATCGCACACGAATATTTCCATAACTGGACCGGTAACCGGATTACCTGTCGTGACTGGTTCCAGCTGTGCCTAAAAGAAGGCTTGACCGTTTTCCGTGACCAGTCGTTTTCAGAAGATTTACAATCGGCCGCAGTACAACGGATTGATGATGTCGCTGTATTAAAAGCGCATCAGTTCCCGGAAGATTCTGGCCCATTGTCGCATCCGCCACGTCCAGATCATTTTGTTGAAATTAATAACTTTTATACCGCCACGGTGTATGAAAAAGGGGCGGAAATTAACCGCATGATGTCGACCTTGCTCGGCAAGGAAAAATTCCGCGCGGGTACCGATGAGTATTTCCGCCGTCATGATGGTCAGGCGGTGACGGTCGAAGACTGGGTTGCGGCACTGACTGCGGGTTCAGGCGTTGATTTATCGGCATTTTTAACTTGGTATAACCAGCCGGGTACTCCAAAACTGCAGGCACATGGCGAGTATGATGCTTCGACTCAAACCTATCGTTTAAGCTTTAAACAGAGCCTGAAAGCGCATCCGAAATATCCAGACCTGAAAGCCGTGCCAATTCCGGTGGCTTTGGCGCTGTTTAATGCTGAAACCGGCGAGCAATATGCGCTGCAATCTGAGGCCCTGTTTGAAAATGGCGTAAAAGATGGCGTGTATCTGTTTGATCAGGATGAGGCAACCATCGAATTTAGCGGCATTAATGCCAAACCGGTGGTGTCGCTGTTACGTAATTTCTCGGCGCCGGTAAATCTGGAATTTGATGCCAGTGATGCCGAGTTGGCCTTCCTGATGCAGTATGAAACCAACGGCTTTAATCAGTGGCAGGCGACGCAGACCTTGCTGGAGCGCATTTTGCTAAATGGTCATGCGGTAGAAAGTTATCTTCAGGCCATGAAAAACACGGTGCCGGCACTGGTCAATCAGGACCCGTTACTGGCCTCACGAATTTTTGATGTACCAAGTGAAGGTTATTTGGGCAGCCGGATTGATCAGCACTATAGTCCGGTGGACATTCAGGAAAAACGTGAAGCCTTGTTAAATACGCTGGCGCGTGAATTGGGTGCTTTCTGTAAGGAAACTTACTTAAGTCTGGACCCGGACCTGCAAAAAGAATTTTCACAGGCCATGGGCGTGCGTGCGCTGAAGAATATTATGCTCAGTCTGATGGCACGTCAGGGCGATACCGAAGCCTTTGATCTGGCGCATCAGCAGTATCAGAATACTGGCAATATGTCAGAACGTTTAGGCGCGCTACGTGTACTGGTCTGGAATGATGCACCGCAAGCCGAATCCTGCCTGCAGGATTTCTATGACCGCTTTAAAGATGAAGCGCTGTCTTTAGACCAGTGGTTTACTGTACAGGCCTCCCATCCAAATGCAACGGCTGAAACCATTCATACCTTAACCCAGCATCCGGACTATGATCTGGGTACGCCAAACCGCATTCGTTCGGTCAGTGGTGGTCTGAATATGAATCCGGTAAATACCTGGAGTTTTGGGGTGCAGCATTATATCCATCTGGCCAAATACCTCGATGAAAAGAACCCGATTTTAGGTTCACGTTTGCTGCAGGTGCTGTCACGCTGGTATACGCTGGATGAACCACAGCGCAGTCAGGTACAGGTGGCCCTGGAAACCTTGAAGCCCTTGGTGAAATCGAAAAACGTGGTTGAAACTTTAAACAGTATGCTGAATGTCTAAACCGGTGCAGCTTTCGCTCGAAAAAATAGAATAATGAAGATTTATTTTATTTTCTCGGTATTTAGCTGTAACTTTATGTGAACTTTCCCGCATATTCGCGGGGAGTATGCTAAATTAAGGCTGAAACGTGTTTAGATAATTTAAATAAAAAAGCTCATCATTGTGGTGGGCTTTTTTATTTTTAGCCTGGAAAGGTTCAGGTGAAAAAGCCGGGTTCTGGCGTGAACAAGAGGTTGAGTGATGCTGGTTAAAATTGAAGATGGTTTTTACTTGAATTCACGACATATTATTGCGTTAAGAGTGAACAGAATATTGAATGAAGAGCGTTTTATGGTGTCTATTGAATATACACCACACTCGATGCAGGACAAGGGGCTGTATCAGCGCATCTTTCCGAATAAAATTGAAGCAGAACTGTTTTTACAGGCATTGCATCAGGAAATTTCCAAACCCTGACCGCTGTTCAGCAGATTTAAAAAAAACTCCTCACGTTGAGGAGTTTTTTTATGGC
Source organism: Acinetobacter sp. YH12117 (assembly GCF_013418865.1). Lineage (NCBI taxonomy): Bacteria > Pseudomonadati > Pseudomonadota > Gammaproteobacteria > Moraxellales > Moraxellaceae > Acinetobacter > Acinetobacter sp. YH12117. The sequence goes on along the minus strand of NZ_VPBF01000033.1, from coordinate 20,975 downwards.
AGCTTTAGATTTACTTTAGACTTTCACAATTAGCACCGGAATAGGCGATTGGGTCAGCACGTTTTGCGCTACGCTACCCAGCATCATTTTCTTGAAACCGGTCCGGCCATGTGAGCCCATAATAATCAGATCGGCACCGACTTCATCGGCAATCTGCATAATGCCATCTGAGGGTGAAACGCCGTGCGCCAGTTTCTGATCGACCTGCACGCCTTCACGCTGGAAAGAATCAAGAATTTCCTGCAAGCGCAGTTTGGCATTTTTTTCGGCCTGCATGAAATAGTCGGTAATGGCCGGAGCAACTTTATAAAAATCGACGCCGACAAATGGGTCAACCGCAATCACGCTCATTACCGTGACCTGGCAGCCTAAATCTTTGGCCAAACTTAAAGCCTGTTCTACAGCAGCATAAGAAATCGGGGATTCATCCACTGGAACAAGAATATGTTTATAGCTGGTCATGACAGTTTTCCTTATTTTTACATATGAATATCGCGGGCTTTATTGAAACTGACAGTGAATGAAAGTACATCAAAAGCATTCAGGATTCTGAGCTGTAGTAGGGCAATTAGGCCTTAATGACCAGCACCGGCAATTCAGAACTGCGCAGTACATCCTGAGCAAAACTACCGAGCAGGAATTTCTGGAAGCCTTTACGACCGTGTGAACCCATCACAATCAGGTCAACGCCCATTTCTTGTGCAGCTTCAACCACATGCTTGGCCGATACTTCACCTTCCACAATTTTAGTACTTACAGTAACGCCTGCAGCTTCGGCAATTTGCTGGCCTTCTTTCAGGGCTTTTTGTGCATTACCGTGTGCCTGCACAAAATATTCTTTCATGATGGCAGATGAATAATAGAAATCGGCATCAGTGAACGGGTCTTCCGCCACCAGACTCACCAGACTCAGCTGACTGTTAAAGGCACGGGCAATTTCAGCTGCATGTTGCACCGCAGAATAGGAAATTTGAGAACCATCGACCGGAACGAGAATATGCTGATACGCCATGGAGAAACTCCTTATTGATATAATGAACTTAATGTTTAGCTATACTCTATAGATAGCACATCACCGGGGGGCATTCAATTTATTCCGGTGTTCTGTCTGCAAAAAAGATACAGATTTTCAATCACAATACCACTTAAGTAGGTCTTTGATTTAACAAATAATTCTGACTGGAATACTCTACATTGTCAGATCGCATTGTCGTGAAAAACCGGGTTCCATCTGCGCGGCGGCTGCTTTATAGTGAAGAAAAATAAAACAGCTGTATAAACAGGAAGATGGGTGAAATGAAGTATCTGATGTTAAGTCTGTGCATGAGCTTGCTGCTGGTGCTGAGTGGCTGCCAAAGCACAGCCGGTAATAGCCGTATTATTGCCGGCGCATTTAATCTGACCACCCAATTGCAACAGAAACTGATGGATCGGGATGCACCGCAGCAGGTGCGGGTGCTGGAAAATATCCAGTATCAGCAAGATCCGGATTTAAGCCTGGATGTCTATTTGCCAGCACAGACACCTGATGATACCGGATTACGCCCGGCCGTGGTCTGGATTCATGGCGGTGGCTGGATTTCCGGTTCCAAAGCCCATGCGCGCGGTTATTTTAAACGGCTGGCAGATGCCGGTTATCCGGTGTTTTCACTGCAATATCAACTGGCGCCAGCGGCGACTTATCCCACCCAGTTACACCAGATTAATCAGGCACTGGCCTATATTCAGGAACATGGCGCGCTGTTTGGTGTTGATGCCGAGCAACTATTTCTGGCTGGAGATTCTGCCGGTGCCAATCTGGCCAGCCATTATGCAGCCTTGTTGAGTAATCCGGAATTTGCCGCGCATTCGGAATTTGTGCCGGTTCTGGCCTTAACACAGCTGAAAGGGGTGATTTTGCACTGCGGGATTTATGATTTACCGTATTTTATTAAAACCGCGCCGGATGAAATCAAAATTGTCGAGTGGGGCATTTATAACATGGTGCAGGCCTATACCGGCGACCGCAAACAGGATGCGGAATTTCTGCAGCAGATTTCACCAATTCAGCATATTACTCCCGCGTTTCCACCGGTATTTTTAAGTGGCGGCAATAAGGATTTTCTGACTGATACTCAATCTTTACCGCTGTTAGAGGTGTTAAAGCAGCAGCAGGTGCCAGTAAAAGCAGTATTTTATCCCGACTCTAAACGCTGGCTGATTCATGAATATCAGTTCTTAATGCATCTGCCCGAAAGCCAGCAGAATTTTGAGCAGACCCTGTCATTTCTGGCCGATTATAGTAAAGCGGATCAGACAGATAGATCCGCGCCCTAAAATCTGCTGGTCATCATGTTAGTCTTTAGGATTTGGCTTTCCAGGGAAATTTCATCACCAGTAACACCACCACACCGCAAACCAGTCCCCAGAAGGCCGAGCCAATGCCCCAGAACTGGATGCCTGAAGCGCTTAGTAAAAAGGTCATTAATGCGGCTTCCCGGTCATCGACCTCTTTAAAGGCAATAAAGGCGTTATGGCCAATGGTGCCAAACAGGGCGATACCGGCCAATGCAGTAATCAGCACTGCCGGAAAAGACATCAGCAGGCTGGTTAAGGTGGCGGCAAACAAGCCCATCAGGATATAAAACAGGCCACAGCTCATGCCGGCAATATAGCGTTTTGATGGGTCCGGATGCACCTGATGATCCAGACTAACGGCGGCACTAATCGCTGCAATATTCACGCTATAACAGCCAAAAGGCGATAACACGGCCTGCGCGGTACCGGTCCAGCCGAGCAACTGATTAACATGCGGCTGATAGCCGTAGCTTTTAATAATGGCGATGCCGGGCAAATATTGAGAGGCCAGATTAATCACCAGCAACGGTAAAGCCAGACCTAAAATAGCGGGCAGGCTAAATTCCGGACTGATCCACACTGGTTGTGCCAATGACCAGCTCACCACAGGAAAATGGAAATCCAGTACCAGTGGGCACAGCAGCATCGCGGCAATTACGGTCAGTACAATGCTATAGCGTGGCCAGAAGCGTTTTGACAGTACATAGGCTGCCAGTAAAGACAGAATAAATGCCCATTCATGTTGAATACTGGCGAACAAGGCAATACCAAATTTCAGCAGCACGCCGGCCAGCATGGCGCTGGTCAGGCTTTGTGGAATATAACGAAACAGACGTTCAAAAATACCGAAAAAGCCCAACAGTGCAGTCAGCACGCCACACACCAGAAAAGCCCCAATAGCCTGATTCAGACTATAACCACTGCCCGTGGCAATAATCAGGGCCAGCCCGGCGGTTGACCAGGACGTCGACACCGGATATTTGAATTTCCATGAGAGCAGCAAGCCCGACAGGCCAATGCCCAGACCCAAAGCCCAGAACCAGGAGGTAATCTGTTCGGCTGTGGCCCCTAAAGTTTGCGCCGCCTGAATCACCAGTACGGCAGAAACACTAATACCAATTAAAAAAGTGATAAATCCAGCAAAAACAGCCGGAATAGAAAAATCATGTATAAGCTTTTGCATAATCCGTTGCACAATAAAAATGGGAGAGAAAGCCGATAAATCATACGCCTTTCAATGGCCATCTAAAAGCTCAAATCTTTATCAGAAGTTAAAAATTTTGCTTGATTTTTATAGGGTCGAGCTGGCCAGTTTTAAACCGAAACCACAAAACAGCAAGCCAACTGCGGCCACACCGGTCGCAGTAAGGCGGTAATTCCGGTTGAAATAGGTCGCCAGTTTCATTCCGGAAAAAATCAGAATTGACAGATAACTCATACTGATGATTTGCAGAATAATCGCCAGCAGGGTAAAAGTCAGCGCCGGATAAGGATAGGCCGGATCAACAAATTGCACAAAAAAAGACAGATAAAACAGAATCGCTTTCGGATTTAAAATACTAATGGTTAATGCGGTGCGAAAAGGATGAACCTGTTCTGGCGTACTGCTGCTATTCTTGGTTTGAGTCGAGCGGCTTTTCTCGGGCTGCCAGGTGCGATAGGCGGCAATCATCAGACGTATGCCCAAATAACTTAAATACAGCGCGCCAATCATTTTCAGTGCTATAAACAGCCATGGAAAACTGTGCAGTACTGAAGCCGCACCAAAGGCAGTACACAGAATTAAAATCAGGTCACCGGTATAAACGCCTAAAGCGCCCAGATAGCCGGCTTTAATGCCAAAGCGTGAGGCAATTGACATCACATATAAAGAGTTAGGGCCGGGCAGGATCACAATTAAAATGGTTCCAATAATGAACGTCATTACGTCAGTGATACCAAACACAGGAAATCCAGAGAACTAAAAAGGCCGATGCAGCATTATATAGCAACATCGGCCTGGAATACGCGCACAGTGGCGCGGCTAAACAGAAAAATTAAGCTTTAATTTCGGCATCAATACCAAAGCCTTGGCGCAATAACTGGCTTAACTGTTCACGCGCTTTAATAAAGCCATCAATACCGCTTTGCAGTAACTGGAAGGCCATTAAGTCATGTTCCAGCTGCTGTTTAAATTTCTCTTTTGTGATTGGTTCCAGCTCGCCTTGAGATTCAATCGTGTCACTTGAGAGTTGTGCTGTGACTTCACGCTCATCCTGTTCCAGTTCGGCCAGCAGGTTGGGTGAAACGGTTAACAGGTCACAACCGGCCAGCGCCAAGACCTGATCAATACTGCGGAAGCTGGCACCCATGATTTCAGTCTTCACCGCATGCTGTTTGTAGAACTGGTAAATCTTTTTGACTGACAGCACACCCGGATCTTTTTCAATTGGGTAGTACATGACATTTTCGGCTTTTTTGTACCAGTCCAGAATACGCCCGACAAAAGGGGAAATCAGGGTCACGTTGGCATCAGCGCAGGCATGTGCCTGATGCAGACCGAATAGCAAGGTTAAATTGGTGTGGATGCCTTCCGCTTCCAGCTGTTTTGCCGCCTGAATACCTTCCCAGGTCGAAGCAATTTTAATCAGAATGCGTTTCTGATCAATGCCATATGCTTTATACAGCGCGAGCAGTTCTTTGGCTTTGGCAATAGTGGCATCTGTATCATAAGATAGCGAGGCATCTACCTCAGTCGAGACACGGCCATCAATCAGTTTAAGAATTTCTACCCCGAACTTGACGGTTAAAATATCAATGGTGCGTTCAATCAGCTCGTCTTGCTGATAACCTTCCGCTTTGGCCTGATCAAAGGCTTCGGTTAAAAGCGGTTTGCTGTCGGCCTGTTCAGCCGCCGCGGTAATTAAAGACGGGTTGGTTGTTGCATCTAAAGGACGAAACTTTTCAATGGCAGTTAAGTCACTGCTGTCGGCCACAATAGTTGTTAAGCGTTTTAATTGGTTTAAGGCGTTCTGTGTCATTGAATCCGCTTCTCTAGTTGTTCGGTTATTGCTTATGCAATTATTTATAACACAAACTGGATTTAACCCAAGTGAAAAGCGTTACAGATCAGTGTCTAATTTGTGCTTTTTCGTTGATTGCGCAAGTGATTAATCAAAAAACGAGCAGCCAGCCCCAGTTTGCTTTCACGGCTCCAGACCAGATCGACAAAATATTCAAACTTGGGCGAGAAATCCAGAAAGTCCAAAACCTGTAGTTGCTGCTTTAAGTTCGGGTTTTCATTCAGCATTTGCATCGGCAACACACCCCAGCCCAGACCCTGTAAAATTAACGAGCAGGCAGTATGATGATTATCAGTGCGCCAGTACTGTTTGGAAAATAACAGTTCCGGCTGAATACGACGGTCACGGCTGGCCACCACAATTTGCCGGCTGTGCAAAATAGCTTCAAAGCTGACCGGTGCCTGTTGAGCCAAGGCAAAATCTCGGGCCGCCACCGGCACCAAGGCTTCGCGTTTCAGTTCTACAAACTGCTCGCCACTGTCGAGCTGTTCACGTTCAAACATCACTGCCAGTTGCGCCGACTGTTCGACCAGCATGTGCATGGCATCTTCCTGTGGCGCTGAAAATATATTGATCTGTAGCGTTGGAAATTCCTGCTGCAGCAGGGCAATGTACTGGGTCCAGTCGCTATGAATCAGCTCGGAAACCACCACAATATTCAGTTCTGATTCCAGCCCTTCACTTAACGCTGCGGCATGCTGTTTCCACTGGTTCATTTCAACCAGCAGTTGCTCGGTCTTTTCATACAAGGTTAATGCCTGTGCGGTCGGCACCGGTTCACGCCCGATGCGTTGAAATAGATTCAAGTTTAGGTCAATTTCTAGATTGGCAATTGACATACTTACTGCAGATGGCACTTTTCCCAGTTGCCGCGCCGCTGCGGAAAAAGAACCGCATTCAATCACGGTTTTAAAGATGATCAGCTGTTCCTGGTTCACATTCATGGGCAGCAACCTGTCAATAATATTGAAAGATTCTAACTCGATTTGTCGATAATTTAAAAATAAGATGGCAGTAATTGATGAAATGGATAAGGTTTAACATGTTGCTGTCAAAAAGAAGATTAATTCATGCCTTGAGTTATGAACTGATTTTACTGGTGATTATTGCCCTGGCTTTAAGCCTGATTTTCAAGATGCCACTGGAAGTCACCGGTAGCCTGGGTGTGGCGATGGCGGTGACCTCGGTCTTATGGAATATGCTGTTTAATTATTTTTTTGAAAAATTTGAAGCACGCAGACAGCTCAAGCGTACGGTGAAAGTACGGATTTTACATGCCATTGGTTTCGAAGGAGGCTTAATGTTAGCCACCATTCCAATGGTGGCCTATGCCATGCAGATGAGTCTGCCCGAGGCCTTTTTGCTGGATTTAAGCCTGACCTTATGTATTCTGGTCTATACCTTTATCTTCCAGTGGGGTTATGACGCGATTGAGGCTCGTTTGGGCTATGCACCGGCCTATCGTGAGTCTGTTTAAAATACGTCTGATGAATTTAAGAGCAGACAATAAAAAGGTAATAAAATGTCCATAAAAAAAGCCACTGCACCAGGCAGTGGCTTTTTCAGTGAAGGCGAGGAGAATTACTTCTCGACAATCGCTGTTACACCTTGACCGCCTGCAGCACAGATTGAAATCAGCACACGACCTGAACCTTTTTCATTCAGCAGTTTGGCAGCAGTCGCCAGAATACGTCCGCCGGTTGCAGCAAATGGGTGACCAGCAGCCAGAGAAGAACCTTTTACGTTCAGCTTGTTACGATCAATTGAACCCAATGGTGCTTCTAGACCTAAGCGATCTTTACAGAATTTTGGATCTTCCCAGGCTTTTAAGGTCGACAGCACTTGTGAAGCAAAAGCTTCGTGAATTTCATAGTAGTCAAAGTCTTGTAGAGTCAGGCCGGCACGTTCCAGCATCCGTGGTACGGCATAGGCTGGCGCCATAAGCAGGCCTTCTTTCTTCTCGACAAAATCAACTGCAGCCGTTTCCTGGAAGGTTAAGTAAGCCAGTACGTCATGACCATTGGCTTTAGCCCATTCTTCAGAAGCAAGCAGAACACAAGATGCACCATCGGTCAGTGGGGTTGAGTTGCCTGCGGTCATGGTACGCGCATCACCTTTACCAAAGGCTGGTTTCAGTTTAGCCAGTTTCTCTACTGAAGAATCCGGGCGCAAGTTGTTGTCACGCTCTAAACCTAAGAATGGTGTGATCAGGTCATCAAAGAAACCTGCTTCATAGGCTGCTGCCATTTTCTGGTGTGAAGATGCAGCAAGTTCATCCTGCGCTTCACGCGAGATGCCCCATTCCAGCGCAGTAATCGCCTGATGGTCACCCATTGACAGACCGGTACGTGGTTCACCATTTTTCGGTGCATCCATCAGGTCTTTGATATTGATTTTGGTCAGCGCTTTTAAGCGGTCTTTACCGGTTTTGGCAATATTCAGCTCCAGCAGGGCTTTACGTAAACCGTCACCAAAAGCAATCGGGGCATCGGAAGTGGTATCGACACCACCAGCAATACCGACTTCAATTTGGCCCAGAGCAATTTTATTGGCCACTAAAAAAGCTGCCTGCAAACCGGTTCCACACGCTTGCTGAATATCGTAAGCAGGTGTTTCAGGAGCCAATTCAGTGTTCAGTACACACTCACGAGTCATGTTAAAATCACGGCTGTGTTTGAGTACGGCACCGGCAACGACTTCACCGAGGCGTTGGCCTTCTAAACGATAACGTTCTACCAGACCATTTAAAGCGGCGGTGAACATATCGATGTTTGAGGCAGTGAAGTAAGCGCCATTTGAACGTGCAAATGGAATGCGGTTACCACCGATAATCGCAACGCGACGGACAGTATTTTGGCTCATGGTATTATCCTGTTGACCAGATGTTTCAGTTGTAGTTTCAGAAGGAGGAGGGGTTGTACTTTTTTTACGGGTAGATGCCGCACGGGTGCGTGCAGGTTTAGCCGCAGGGTTTGCTGACGAATTTGCCGTGCCAGAACTTTTGGTTGTACGCGTTGTACTTTTTGATGTATTTGACACAGTTTCTGTAGCAGAATTTTCGACCGCCGGATTTTCTTGAGTTGTTTTGCTCATAAGGCTTTTCCAAGCATGTTGATGATCTTCTTAGGGGTTACATTAGCATAATCTAGAATAGCCTGAATTGACTACAATGACATTGCAGAATGCTTTCAGGTCAAGTCATCTGTATATGATCTCAAGTATTATTCATAACAAACTGATCGATCTATTGAAATACAAAGTATCTGACATCATATTGAAGCTAAAGGATAACTTTAGATTAATCACAAATTCATTTTGTCTGAGAGATAATAATCATGACTGACCAATACCAAGCTTTTGCAAAATCTCCAATTGGTAAATTTGTCATTAAAAATTTAGGCCTGCCATCCCCAACTTTCCTTGAGCGTTTTGACAGCGCCACGCCTGTGGTCAAGGGTGCAGTTTTGTTGGGCGCAGCGCCGGAAAGCACATTATCAGGTGCAATTGCCCAGATTCTGGCCAATATCCATGCCAACAGCTATGCTGGCAATAATGCAGAATTACAGCAGGCCGTTGCACAAGCCGGTTTAAACCTGTGTGCTTTTAACGCGGGCGATAAAGAATCTAAATTTAAAGCGGTGGTCTTTGATGCCTCAGGCATTCAGAACTCTGAGCAGTTAAATGCGCTCTATAACTTCTTTAATCCGGTGGCGCGCCAGATTCAGGCCTCTGGCCGTGTAGTGGTGATCGGCACTACACCGGAAACCGCCAAAACGGTAAAACATGCGATTGCACAGCGTGCGTTGGAAGGCTTTGTTAAATCGGTCGGGAAAGAGTTTAAAAAAGGTATTGCCGCCAATCTGATTTATGTTGATGACGGCGCTGAAGCAAACCTGGAATCGAGCTTACGTTTTGCCTTGTCACCGCGTTCGGCTTATGTATCGGGTCAGGTGATTCGTGTTTCTAAAGCAGATACAGTCGATGTGGATTGGGCTAAACCACTGGCAGGTAAAACCGCGGTTGTGACTGGTGCCAGCCGTGGTATTGGTGAAGCGATTGCGCATGTATTGGCACGTGATGGCGCGCATGTGATTTGTCTGGACGTACCACAGCAACAAGCTGACTTGGACCGTGTTGCCTCTGAAATTGGGGGTTCAACCTTGGCAATTGATATTACCGCCGCTGATGCGGGCGAGCAGATTAAAGCGGCAGCTGCTGCACAGGGCGGTCTGGATATTATCGTGCACAATGCCGGTATTACCCGTGACAAGACACTGGCCAATATGAAGCCTGAACTGTGGGATCTGGTGATTAACATTAACCTGGCTGCTATTGAACGCGTGAACGACTATCTGCTGGAAAATGACGGTCTGAATGCCAATGGCCGTATCATCTGCGTATCCTCGATTTCAGGGATTGCCGGTAACCTGGGCCAAACCAACTATGCAGCATCAAAAGCAGGCGTGATTGGAGTGGTGAAATATACGGCACCGGTGCTGAAAAATGGTGTGACTATTAACGCTGTGGCTCCGGGCTTTATTGAAACCCAAATGACTGCGGCCATTCCGTTTGCCATTCGTGAAGCGGGCCGCCGTATGAACTCGATGAGTCAGGGCGGTTTACCGGTTGATGTCGCAGAAACCATTGCCTTCTTTGCCTCAACTGCATCTACCGGTTTAAATGGTAACGTGGTGCGTGTTTGTGGTCAGAGTCTGTTAGGGGCTTAATATATCCCTCACTCGGAATCCCCCCTAAAATCCCTCTTTAATAAAGGGGGACTTCTTCTCCCTTTTTGAAGGGAGGTCGGGAGGGATTTGAGGGAATTAAAATAGAAAACCCCAATTCTTATTAAAGAAAGGGTGATTTAAAAGATAAATATTCCAAAGGTTCAGTATGAATACTCGCCATTTTAGTCAACTTCCCAAGCCGTATTTAGCCTATCCAAAAGTGATTCAGGGCCTAATTTTTAAAAAGCCGAAGGGTGAAAAAGTTCTGCCGCAAGTTGAATATGTGGTGGATTCATTCAAGGTCGACCAGAAGCATCTGAAAGCCTATAACGAAGTCTGTGGTTTTAAAAATAACGGCTATATTCCGGCCATTTATCTGGCGGTGTTATCGCAAAGCCTGCAAATGCACATGATGACTGCGGAAGCTTTTCCATTTCCGATTTTAGGTCTGGTGCATATCCGCAATCAGCTCAAGCAATACCGTAAAGTTGGCGTGAATGAGCAGCTGACTTTATCCTGCAAGTTTGGTGAATTGCAGCCACATGACAAAGGCGTACAGTTTGATTTTATCACCATTGCTAAAGTTGGCAATGAAGTGGTGATGGAAGGTTTAACCACCTATTTGTCACGTCAGAAAAGTGGCAACAAGCCCGCGGCCAAAGCAGCAGAAAGTGCCGTACCGGATTATGTACCGGCAGGACAATGGGATGTGTCGGAAAATACCGGTCGCCGTTATGCGCTGACATCGGGAGATTTTAACCTGATCCATATTCATGCGTTAACCGCCAAAGCCTTTGGTTTTAAACAGGCCATTGCACACGGCATGTGGAGTAAAGCCAAAGCGCTGGCCAATATCCAGTTGCCAGATGCGTATGAAGCTGATGTCTGGTTTAAATTGCCAATGTATCTGCCATCTCAGGTGGAATTCTTGACGGCGCAGCAGGCGCAAAATACTGACTTCCTGATTCGTAGCAAGAAGAACCAGAAACCGCATGTCAGCGGTAGCATTCGCGCGCTTTAAGTCATCGAGCCTAGGTCCAAACCGGATTTGGGCTTTTTAATTGTTCACCTTGTTGCTGGAAAGGATGCATGAACAGCATAAAAGATTATCTGCGTGCAGATATTCAGAATTATCGTGGTTCAGTGGAAGAACCATTTAAAGATTTGGCCCATCTGTTTAGCCGTTTTCAGGATGCCCGCTCAACGCAAGGCGGCGCCGCGCTGGTGGTTTATTTTCAGGGACATAAAGTCGTTGATATTTATACCGGTCAAAAATCTGCCAATGAAGCCTGGCAGCCGGATAGTCTGTCGGTCTGTTATTCCACCGGAAAAGGCGTGCTGGCCACGCTGGCGCATATTCTGGTGAGTCAGGGGCGGCTGGATTATGATGTGCCGGTGGCTGAATATTGGCCAGAATTTGCAGCGCAGGGCAAACAGCAGCTGACTTTAAGAGAGATGCTGTGCCATCGCAGTGGTTTATACGATATCCGTAACCTGATTGCCGATGCCTCGGAAATGGCCGACTGGTCGCATATGCTGGAGGTCATTGCCGCGGCCAAACCGCGTTTTCTGCCGAACAGTGATGCAGCCTATCAGCCCTTGACCTTTGGCTGGCAGGTCGGTGGTGTCTTGGAAAAAGCCTGTAATGAAAGCTTGGCTGTATTGATGCAGCGTCATTTAAGCGAGCCATTGGAATTAAACGGAGCTTATTTTGGCGTGCCGGTAGAGCAGTTGGCGCGGGTAGCACGACCGTTTGCCACATCTCAGCCCGCCCAATCTGCCCAGCCTCCCAAAAAACAGGCTGCTGCTAAACCTGCACGTACCGCATCGCCTTTAGAAAAGCTGATGGCCTTCAGTGGACAACATCCGCAAGATTTTCAGGATGCCATGATTCCCAAAGGCATGAAGAAATTTTCATTCTTTAGTGATGCCGGTTTACAGGCGATTGTGCCGGCAGCCTCCGGGGTATTTACGGCACAAAGTCTGGCCAAAATCTATGCCATGCTGGCGCAGGGTGGCCAATGGCAGGGGCAGCGACTGATTTCACCACAGGTGTTTCAGGCCCTAAGTCAGGTGCAATATACCGCCCGTGACCGGGTGATGCCGCTGCCGATGCATTGGCGTTTGGGCTATCACCGCATTCTGAGCCTGGGCAAGTCGGCATCGTCGGGCTTTGGTCATATTGGTTTTAATGGTTCGGGTGCCTGGTGTGATCCAGAGCGGAATTTAAGTTTTGCTTATACCCATAATTTTCCGACCGGTTCCATCACCGGCGATTATCGCTTGTGGGGATTAACCCAGGAAACCTTACGCTGTGCCGATGGTGTGTTAAAAGGCCGTAAGGGCTGGTTTTAAACAGTTTGAGATGATTTTTGGTCCAGCCTTGTGCTATGTTCTGGCACTAGTCAATTTGATGTTGTGCAAAGATGAAAAAAGTCATTTTGATTCCGCTGGTCGCCAGTTCAGTTCTACTCGGATGTCAGGATCAAAACTCAAGCCAGTCACAGACGGTGGTGGAATCTAAGAGCGCAATTCCTGCGTGGGTCGGTGAGTTCAAAGGCACTACGCCTTGTATGGGCTGTTTGTCGCGCTGTGATGATTGTCCGGGAATGGCAGTATCTTTAGAACTTCATCAGGATGAAACTTATACCTTAGTGCGTGAAAGTATGAGCCGGCACAATACACCGGAAGTGATTCAAGGGCGGACTCGCTTTGCAGATGCGTCGCGTCAGCAGCTTGAACTGCTGCAAGTCAACACCCGAAATTTGTTATATGTCGATCTTGAGAAACAATTGCTCGAGATTCGTGTAGATCAAACAGGCAAACGCTATCAAATGCAAAGTGATTTTATTCTGGCCAAGTCTGTTTAAATACTGGCTAATCATCTGCTAAATATACTGATTTTTAATCCCTTTTTTGCTGGCGCGAACAAGGGATTTTTCTTTGGAAGCGCCCGTCATTTATTTCACTATTTACTAAAAAAACAGTATGCTTAGACCTGTAAAAAGGAGCATACATGTATCAGGTACTTGCGCGTAAATATCGTCCACGTAATTTTAATGAGCTGGTGGGGCAAAATCATGTTTCTCGTGCACTGACCAGTGCCTTAGAGCGTGGCCGTTTACACCATGCCTATCTGTTTACCGGGACTCGTGGGGTCGGGAAAACCACCATTGCGCGTATTTTGGCCAAATGCCTGAACTGTGAAACAGGGGTGACCTCCACACCGTGTGAAGTTTGTCCGACCTGTAAGGCGGTGAATGAAGGCCGTTTTATTGATTTAATCGAGATTGATGCGGCATCACGTACCAAAGTGGAAGATACCCGCGAACTGCTCGATAACGTACCGTATGCACCGACACAAGGCCGCTTTAAAGTCTACCTGATTGACGAAGTGCATATGCTCTCGACGCACTCTTTCAATGCCTTGCTAAAAACGCTGGAAGAACCGCCAGAGCATGTTAAATTCCTGTTTGCCACCACCGATCCTCAAAAGCTCCCGATTACGGTCATTTCACGTTGTCTGCAATTTACCTTGCGTCCTTTGGCAGTAGATGAAATTACCGAGCACTTATCTTCAATTCTCAGCAAAGAGCAGATTCAGGCCGAGCAGGATGCAATCTGGCAAATTGCTGAATCGGCGCAAGGTTCATTACGTGATGCCTTGTCCTTAACCGATCAGGCCATTGCCTATGGTCAGGGTGAAATTCATCATCAGGATGTCAAAGACATGCTGGGGCTGATTGACCGCACCATTATTTATGACCTGATTCTGGCGATTCATCAGAACCAGACTGCGCGCGTGAGCGCACTGTTAATACAGTTCCGTCAGCAGGCGCTGGATGTATCACTGGTGCTGGATCAGCTGATTTCGACCTTGCATGAACTGGCCTTATTGCAATATCTGCCAGATTTAAGCCTGAAATATAGTGCCGAAATTAACCAGAAAATTACCCAGCTGTCGCAGCGCATTTCGGCTCAGGATTTACAGCTGTATTACCAGATTGCCAGCAAAGGTCGCGCAGATTTACAGCTGGCGGTTACCCAGGAGCAGGGCTTTGAGATGTGCGTGCTGCGTCTGCTGGCTTTCCGTCCCTTACAGCCAAATGAAGTGCCCTTGACGCAGGTCAGCGCACAAAGCAACGCAGTTGCTGCAGCACCGGTAGTCGAGTCAGCTACCGCGCAGCCTGAACCGGTGCATCCCGTTGTTTCAGCTGAGGATGAATTAGAAGCTGAAACTGCTGCTATAAACCCACCCGTTGCTGAACCATCATCAGATGATTTTCTGCAGGATGAAGCGTTAGAGGTTGCTGAAGTTGCATCTCCATCCGAACCAGACCATCCGGTGACTACACCGGCAGAAGCGGCATCTGCGCAGATGATTTTTGATCCGGCGGCAGATGAAGTGCTGTTTGATTTAGATGAAGATGATCGTGCTGATCAGCCGGAAACGCAGGATGAGGCCAGCAGTGATGATTTCCTGTTTGATGAAATTGCCCCTTTACCAGAAACCACTCCTGCGCAGCCGATTCAACAGCCTGCTGAACTTGCAGCACCGGTTTCGTCTGTCGCACAACAGCCTGAGCTGACACATCCACAGGATTCCAGCCCGCAAGACAGTTTATTTGCGCAGCCAGCACCGACGTCATCCGTCAACCAGCCTGTCGTTGCTGCTGTAGACAATACCGCTATTCCACGTGCTGATCAGCGCCTGATGCCGCAAGATATTCTGCAACTGCCGGTGCAGTCCTTAGAGGGCGAATGGAGTGTGGAAAAATGGGAATACTGGTTCCGTAATAGTGATTTATCACCGGCAGTTCAGGAACTGGCCCAACACGGCCTGATGACCGGCCAGATTGAAGCTGAGTCGGTTTTCCATATTCCGGAGCAGTATCAGCAATTGTTAAATTCGCAGTTACAGCATTTAGAAGCAGCGCTGAAACAGCAGTGGCCGAACAGCTTCCTGAAAGTGCAGTATGGACAGGTCACAGAGGTGACACCGTATAGCTTGCAGCAGGAACGTAAAGTACGTGCTTATCAACGCGCCAGTGAGCTGCTGCATCAGGAGCCGCAGGTTAAATCGCTGCTCGAAAGTTTTGATGGCGAATTGCAGAATATCCAGTTGAAATAACCACCGTCAGACCATTTCAACCGTTTATTGAGAACGCAGATAAGGCAACAGGGCATTCCGCATTTCGCTTGGAATCGGGGTGCTTTTACGTTGCTGCGCATCGACAAAAACATGCACCATATGTCCTTGAGCTGAAGCCTGCTGTTGATGCTGCTTGAAAATTGCCAGATCATATTTCAGCGAGCTGTTGCCCAGCGCTGCAATCGCCACACCAACCTCAATCACTTCTGGATAACTCAGCTCGGCTAAAAAGCTGCAGCCAGAGTCTACCACCAGCCCCATAATCTCGGCCTGATGAATATTCAGTCCGGCTTTCTCAATCAGCAGCGCATTGGCAGCGGTATCGAAGTAGCTGTAATACATGACATTATTGACATGACCATACATGTCGTTGTCTGACCAGCGGGTTTGAATCGGTAAAAAGAAGGTATATTGATCGCGGGTTTTGGCTACCGGTTTCATAAAAAGACGTCATCCCTGAATAGATCGAAAATTTATATTTTTGATTTACCACAACTTTAAATAGCTTCAGCCTTATTGATAAATCGCCTGATAGATGGCCAATGCATCCTGTTTTTCCATGTCGCGTGGATTATTTTGCAGCAGGCGGGTTTGTAACATGGCATCCTCGGCCAGCTGTTCCAGCATGTTTTCAGGTACATTCAGGGCATTCAGTTTTAAGGTCAGACCACTGCGGTCCAGATAGTTTTGCATGTGGTCAATAAACAGATCGCACAAACCATCTACACAACCTTTACTGGATGAGTCGAGCAAGGTCATCAATTCGGCATACTGCTGCTTGGCGGCTGGTGCATTAAATTTCAGCACTTCGGTTAAGACCAGCGCATTGCTGTGCCCATGCGACAAATGAAAATGTCCACCCAGCGGATAGGCCAGTGCATGGACTGCTGCCACCGGTGCATTGGCAAAAGCCTGTCCGGCCAGCATCGAGCCGACCAGCATATTTTGACGGGCTTCTATATTGTTGCCATCTTTTAGCACCAGATGCAGATTCTGGTTCAGCAGTTTAAGTGCCTGAATCGCCAGCATATCGGCATAAAAGTTCTTTTTGTGTTTGGAGGTATAGGCTTCAATGGCATGTACCATTGCATCAATACCGGTGGCGGCCGTAATGTGCGCCGGCAGGTTTTGGGTAAAGTTGGCATCTAAAATGGTGACATCGGCATACAGGGCAGCAGATACAATGCCGGTTTTGGTGGTTTCGCCGGTGGTGACAATGGAAATAGGCGTCACTTCCGAGCCGGTACCGGCCGTGGTTGGAATTAGAATAAGAGGCAAACGCGGTTTTTGCGCCTGATTGATGCCATACATCTCATGCAATTGCTGTTTCTGTTCAGGATGGGCCAGCAGGGCAATAATTTTAGCCACATCCAGCGAGCTGCCGCCCCCAAAACCAATGACTGTATCTATCTGGTTTTGCCGGGCGAATTCGGCGGCTTCCAGCACAATATGTTCCGGTGGATCGGCCTGTACGCTAGAATAAATGCAGTAATTACATCCTGCAGCTTCGAGAATTTCCAAAACAGGCGCATGCAATTGTAATTGCACCATCCCCGGATCGGTCACCAGCAGCACACGTTGATTGTTCTGTTCAGTCAGGAGGGCTTTGAGCTGTTGGATGCTGCCCAGTCCGGCAATAATGTTGGGCACAGTCTGGAATTGAAATGGGCTCATACGCTTTATCCTTAATTTTTATACTTAAATCAACATTTATCTATAGTGACAATATAGGATTCATCCTGCAAATAACTTAACATAAGACACTTTAAAAGAAAGCAGTTTTGAGGTTGTTATGTCATCCAGAACGCCATACAAGGTGTTATGTGTCTGTTTGGGCAATATCTGCCGTTCACCTACCGCGGAAGTGGTGTTCAGACATTATTGTGATGCACAGCAACTGAATATCTGGGTCGATTCTGCCGGCACCAGTAATTATCATCCGGGCAAAGCACCCGATGCGCGCAGCCAGCAACATGCTTTGCAGCGTGGCTATGATTTATCTGCCTTGCGTGCCCGTCAGTTAACCACGCGCGATTTTCTGGATTTTGATCTGATTCTGGCGATGGATCAGGAAAACCTGCAAAATATTCAGCATTTAAAGCGTCATGCGGCCGAAGAATATGGTGCAGAACTGCTACGTGCAAAAGTGGCGCTAATGAGCGAACATGATCCACAATATCCACGTCATGAAGTGCCTGATCCTTATTATGGCGAAGCCGATGGCTTTGAACGCGTGCTGGATCAGTGTGAGTCCAGCGCACAGGCCTGGATCAATATTTTAAAAACAGAATTGGCTTAAATCAGGTTTAAGAATATGAACATTCAACATCAGGTCCAGCTTAAGCCTTTTAATACCTTAAATCTGGCTGCAAATGCGTCTCATTATATTAAGGTGCATTCTACCGATGATTTAATCGCAGCCTTAAACTATGCCAAGTTACAGCAGCTGAATGTGCTGATTTTATCGGGCGGCAGTAATATGCTGCTGCCAGAGCAGATTCAGGCGCTGGTGTTACATATGGATATTCAGGGCATTGAATTCCTGAATGAAGATGACAATTTCAGCACCATTCGCGTCGGTGCGGGTCAGGTCTGGCATGATTTTGTGCTCTGGACCACCACGCAGCAGTTATTTGGCCTGCAAAATCTGGCCTTAATTCCCGGTCTGGTCGGTGCATCGCCGGTACAGAATATTGGTGCCTATGGGGTTGAGGTCGGTGAATTTATTGAATCGGTACAGGTTTATGACCGCTATAACGGTCAGTTTAATTCGATTCTGGCCAGTGACTGCCATTTTGCCTATCGCCACAGTATTTTCAAAGAAAATCCAAACCGCTATATCATCACCCATGTCACGTTCAAGCTGCGGAAACAGCCGGACTTGAAACTGAATTATGGCGATTTAAAAACCGCGGTGGGTGATGAGCAAACCGCGGAAAACCTGCAACGCCAGGTGATCCAGATCCGTCAAAGTAAACTGCCAGATCCGCAGCAATTTCCAAATGTTGGCAGTTTCTTTAAAAATCCGGTGGTGACTGCCGCGGTCTATGAACAGCTGGCGACTCAATTCCCGAACATGCCGCATTATCCGCAGCCCGAAGGCCAGGTCAAAATTGCGGCTGGCTGGCTTATTGATCAGGCCGGCTGGAAAGGGAAACAGCTGGGCATGGTTGGTATGTTTCACAAGCAGGCGCTGGTGCTTGTCAATTATGCCAATGCGACCCTGGCCGATGTTCAGGCAACATATCAGGCAGTACAGCAGGACGTGTACCAAAAATTTGGGATACACTTAGAACCAGAACCGGTGCTGTTTAATGACGCCGGGCTGATTATTCCCCACAATACCTTTTAATCAGGTTAGGCATTTATGAATAGAACTCACTGGATGGTGCGTATCGTACAAATGGCGGCTGTGCTATTTGTGCTGATGGGCTGTCTGGTGGTTTTTATCTATTCGCCGTTTTATTCCAAGTTTGTGATTAAAGTGCTGAATACCATTGTACCGGTGGAGGTCAATGAAGTGGCTGCACAAAGCCAGCAGATGGGGGCACTGACCGATCAGGAAAATCTGGAACCTGGCTCGAATTTGTGGATTGCCCGGCAAGCTTATTTAAAAGTGATGGAAGAAGAGATTCAGGCCAAAAATTCACAGAATCTCACCATCATTCAGGCACGCTATAAAGCCTTGCAGGCTTTAATTCAGGATGAGCAGCGCAGTCAGCAGGAACAAGAGCAGGACAGCACACCGCAAATTCCATTGCTGGCCGATGTTTCCGCATCTGAGGCGCAACTTGCACAGCCTTCACAGCAGTTACAGGATTTATTGGAGTTAGACAACTCTGAAAATCAGGCCCTAATGGAACAGTATCTGAAATTTTTAAGAACCCATGAAGTGGCAGCGGTTGAAACCGTACCGGTTGATGAAGAAATTTTTCAGGATATCGCACTGATTCAACAACAAAATAGCCAGAAGCCGCAAATAACTTCCCAACCGTATGCAATTGTGGTTCTGGGCGGCGGTCTGACCTTACATGAAAATCAAAAAGATATTATTGTGAATAACTACACACAACTACGTTTAGAAAAAACCTTAGAAATTGAAAAACAGTATAAATTACCCATTGTGCTGAGCGGTGTTGAAGCACCTTATATGCAGAAATGGCTGGCAGAACGCGGGGTTGAAGCCAACTTGCTGGAAGATCGCAGTATGAACACCTGTGAAAACTCGCGTTTTAGTTCCTTGCTGCTACAGAAAAAAGGCGGCGCACCAACGGTGATTTTAATCACCGATCAATATCACATGCCGCGCACACGCCGTTTGTTTGCCTTAAACGGCATTGAAACCGTGCCGGTGGTCGCGCCAATTCCAACCGAGTTGACCCAATGGCAGCCTAGTGAGCAGAACTATGATCATAGCCGCCGTGCCAATTATGAAATGCTGGCCACCATCCGCGATATGCTGTTTGGTTCGAGCGACTGCCGGGAGGTGCCATAATGCCGAATATCCCGTTTTTAAATCCGAGTGTGCTGAAACAGCTGGATTTACCGGTTCCTAGCCGCGATACCACGCCGCAGGTGCTGGAGCCTTTAAACCTGAACCGGCCTTATGCGCCCACGGTGGATATTCAGGCCTATCGCCAGCTTTACGGTTTTGACAGCTTAGAGTGCGAGCATTGGCAGGGTTATGTGCAAATGCCGCTGTTTAAACTGCATGTGCAGGTGTTTCAGCCTAAACTTGAAGCGGGCAAGCTGGAAAAAAGCAAAGGTACGGTGTTTTTACTGCATGGCTATCTGGAGCACAGCGGCATTTATCAGCCGATTGTCAAAGAAATTCTGGAGCAGGGCTTTAGTGTCTTGACTTATGATTTGCCCGGCCATGGTTTAAGTAATGGCTCACCGGCCAGTATCCAGAATTTTGATCATTACCAGCAGGTATTACATGCCATTTACCAATATGTGCGCAATGCCGATCAATTGCCTAAGCCTTGGCTAGGGGTAGGGCAAAGTACTGGTGGTGCGATCTGGATGCATCATTTACTGGAATTTGCTGAGCGCCGGGAGAATCCGTTTGTTGAGCGTGTGCTGTTACTGTCACCTCTCATCCGTCCGGCCAAAAGTGCCTGGTGGCATAATTCGGTGGGCCTCGGAATTATCCGCCGGATTAAACGCGAAGTGCCGCGCCATTTTAGACGCAATAACCATAACCCGGAATTTTTACGTTTTGTGCGCTTAAAAGATCCGTTACAACCACGGATGATGGGCATGGACTGGATTCTGGCCATGTCCAAATGGATGCTGGAAATGGAACAGCGGCCAGCGTGTCGAATTCCGGTGTGGCTGGCTCAAGGCGCGCAGGATCAGACTGTGGACTGGCGTTATAACATCGAGTTTATCCGGCGTAAATTCCGCCTGCAAACCTTGCTGATGCTGGAAGAAGGGTCACATCAACTGATTAATGAGCGCCCGGATATTCGTGCGGCCTTAACCGGTTTGATTCCAGCCTTTTTGCATGCTTCGAATTCCAAGACTTATTATTAATCTTTCCTCCATTTCATAAAAAAGAGGCGGGTGCCACTGCTGTCCCATAGTTTGCTTTAAATAAAAAAACCTGAGTCCTAACAGTTAAAATATGAGTGTAAACAAACACTTTAACGACCAGGATTCAGGTTTTGTCACATCAGAATACCGTATTTCATG
>NZ_VPBF01000032.1:0-34130 GCF_013418865.1 Acinetobacter sp. YH12117 | reverse complement strand
GAATAATTCAAGTGAATTTGTTTGAAAGAAGAACTTTAAAAGCTTTATTTTCACCCGATAAAATACCCATAAAACAAGAGGAAGCTCAAATGAGCTTCCTCTTGTGAAAAATTGTGGGACAGCAATGCGCACCATGCGCCTTTTTTATTTGCTGACTTCGCTTAAGCCACTTTAGCCGGAATGGTCACAGCGGTATTCGGTTTAAAACGCAGGCTGCATTGACCATTGACCGATTTATCCCCCAGTTTAATCTGGACAGTCTGACCGGCTATTTTACCGTTACAGGCATTGGCCATAGCCTGTTGACGGGCCTGACGCTGTGCTAGGCGCTGATCATACTGTTTCACCAGTTCGGCACGTTTGGCATCGGTTAAGGCACCTGTCTGAGGACCATGCTGTTTAAACTGGCGTACATCGCCACGCATTGGACGATGTTCACGGCTGTGTTTAAGCTGCTGGCGTTCCGGCGTAAACACCAGGGAACAGGTCCCATTCACGGTTTTTTCACCGGCTTTGACCTGAACCACCTGTCCGGCAGCTTTGCCTTCACAGGCCGTTTTGATCTGCTGCATCATCTGGCGGCGTTCAGTACGCAGCTGCTGCCATTGTTCACGCTGTTCCGGGCTTAGGCGTGCATGTTTGCCGTGCATGGAGTGAGCCATACGACCTTCACGTTCCGGCGTTGCTGTACTATTGGTTGACTGACAGGCTGTCAGTGTCCCGACACTGAGTAAACCCACTGAAACAAGCGCAATTTTTGTCATCGTTTTCATGATTATTGTCTCCACACAGAACCGCGATACAGTTATCTTTAACTGCGACAAGAATAAATAATAAAGATGAAGAAACAATGGAGAGTTTTTTCAGACACTGTTCGCTACAATAGTGAAATAAAAGAAAAATTGAGATGAGTGTTTTGAAAATACGCCGGATTCCAATCGCCCTGCGCCTGTTTTTGACTGTGCTATTGACCGCGCTGGTCATTTCCACGGTCAGCCTGTGGGTGCTGCACTGGAATATGCAACGCAATTTCACCAAATACGTGGCCGATGTCGAAATGCAGAAGCTGGATCATGTGATTCATAATCTGGCCGGTGTGTATGGTGTCTATCATGATTGGGGCAATGCCATTCAGGCGCAAATCCTGCAAATTGAAGGACAGGCCGGCCCGGAAGATTATGACCGCCTGTCGCGCTGGTGGTTGCGCCGTCAGTACGATATTGCCTTGCAGCAGCGTTATTTTGAAGAACATACCTTAATGAATGTGGCGCCAACGCTGGCTGAACCAGATCCGCAGAAACGCCAGGCCTCGCAGGAGGAACTAAAATGGCTGGAAATGAATCTGCCTTCCGAGTATCGCCCCTTTGAAGGCCTGAAATTTCCTTTAAGCGCGCAGCAGAATACCACCCGGGTTAATCAGGGCAGTGCCCAGAACCCGCGTCCGAATCAGCCACAATCGGATGGCAAAAAACAGTTTATTTCCATGCCGGACCGTTTGGGTCTTAGTTCACGTCTGGCTTTATATGATGCCAAGCGTCAGTTTGTGGTCGGTGAGCCGGCAGAAGGACAAATGTCGTATCGCCCGATTTTAATGAACAATCAGGTGGTCGGCTATCTGGGTTTAAAACCGGTGCTGGATCAGGATGATGCGCTCAGCATTAATTTCTTTAGCGAACAAAAGCGTTATCTGCTGCTGATTTATGGTCTGTCCTTTATTGCCAGTTTACTGGTGGCCTGGTTATTGGCGACCTATTTTAGAAAGCCGATTCAGCGTCTGCTCAATGGGACCCGTGAACTGACCAAAGGCAATTATCAGTATCAGGTGAAAGTAAACCGTAATGATGAACTCGGTGATTTATCTACAGAGCTGAATCAGCTGGCAGTCATTTTAGATCAACATGAAACCTCACGCCGGCAGTGGGTGGCTGATACCTCACACGAATTAAAAACCCCGCTGGCAGTGTTACAGGCCCAAATTGAGGCTATGCAGGATGGTATCCGTAAAGCCACACCGGAACACTTAGATGCAATGATGCGTCAGGTCAGCAGCCTGAAAAAACTGACTCAGGACCTGGCTGATTTAGCCCAGGCCGAAGCCATGCAGCTGAAATTCTATCTGGCCTCAATCAACCCTTGGCAGGTGATTGAACAGGAAGTCGAGAATTTCCGGCCGAAGTTTGAACAGGCCGAGTTAAGCGTGCGTCTAGAAGGTGAAGCTGTGCCTTTACAATTAGATATAGACCGCTTTAAACAAATTATGGTGAACTTGATTGCGAACAGTATTCGTTATACTGAGGCCGGTGGGCAGGTTCATATTCATAGTGAGCAGACGGCAACAGAATGGAGTGTCTATGTCGATGACAGTCCATTTGGCCTGACCGATGAACAGCTAGCCCGTTTAGGCGAGCGTTTTTACCGGGTGGATGATTCGCGTACGCGGAGCACTGGCGGTACCGGTTTAGGTCTGGCGCTGTCTGCTAAAATTGCGCAGGCCATGGGTGGCCAGCTGAGTTTTGCGCATTCGCCATTGGGTGGCTTGCGCTGCAAACTGACTTTCCCGATTCCGACCAAACAATAAAAGGAAAAGATATTCATGAAACATGTCATGCTGGTTGAAGATGAAGTTGAACTCGCTCAATTGGTCCGCGACTATCTTGAAGCTGCTGGGTTTGAGGTCAGTATGTTTCATGATGGACAAGAAGCCTATAACAGCTTTTTGCAGCGTAAACCGAGCCTGATGATTCTGGATCTGATGGTGCCACGTATGGATGGGCTGACCATTTGCCGTAAAGTACGTGAGCAGTCTGATTTACCCATTATTATGGTCACGGCGCGTACCGAAGAAATTGACCGGGTGCTGGGCCTGAATATGGGTGCAGATGACTATATCTGTAAGCCATTTAGTCCGAAAGAACTGGTGGCACGTGTGCAGGCAGTGCTGCGCCGCTTAGACCGCAAGGCTGAACCGGAAACCAATGATTTATTCCGGATAGATAAAGCCCAGCAACGCATTTGGTATCAGCAAAAAGCGCTGAACCTGACCCCAACCGAATTCCGTTTACTGGAACTGTTTTTAGAGCATGTCGGGCAGGTCTATTCCCGTGCCCAATTGCTGGATCATATTAACCCGGACAGTTTTGATGTTGCGGATCGGGTGATTGACAGTCATATCAAAAACCTGCGCCGTAAGATTTCCGAAGCGGCAGAAACCGGTAATCGTCATGAGTGGATTCAGGCAGTCTATGGGGTTGGCTACCGTTTTGAATATCCGGAAGATTAATTTCATGCGGAGTGAAAAAGCGAATAGATATGTGCCTATTCGCTTTTTTTATGAGAGTAGGTTGTGCAGTATTTAGGGGCAGGATGGTGATAAATCAACAGACTGATCAAGCATAAGACCAAGATAAAAGGGGGGGATTTCTAATATTATAATTTTTAAATGAATTTAATTTTTAACAAGAATATTTTGTAAATTTTAATAAGCTTGAAAATTGAAGTAAATAAAATTCCGGTATAATCCGCAGCCTGCCTTTGGGAATTTTTCTATGCACGTCAATAATGAGCTTGTCGCACGCCTAATTCAGCGCAATATCACCCCCGCGATACACTATTTTGAACAAACCCAGGATAGTTCCCGCCTGGAACATCAGATCAACTTCTGTGTACAGCAGATTATTGTTTGTTTAAATTCCGATACAGTGGCCACCATCAAAGCACTATTGCAGTATTTAATTGCAAAAAGCCAGCACAGCAGTGAACATTCAGGGTGGCGCAAAGCCTTTGAGTTGTTCAATGATAAATATAAAGTTTAATCGCTGATTTTACATACGAGAGACAGGATTAAACTGTGGGCACGATTTATCTCTGTGTTTTTGCCCGAGCTAAACACGCGAGCCTACAGTTTTGAGTAACGCTATACGTTGTCGATCCAGTTTCTTGAGTTTGGACACCACCAACGCATAAGAATTCAGCACTAAATCTTCGATTAAAGCTTCATCCAGCTCTTCATCTTCATACACTGAAATCCAGTGCTGTTTATTCATATGCCAGCCGCTACGAATATACGGATAAATATCACGCAGCATGGCACCATGATCTGGCGCTACTTTTAAATTAATGGCCGCTTGTCCGTGCAGATGAAACTGTAACATAAAGACTTTATCCAGCACTTTAAACACATCACAACCCTCACCAAAAGGCTGGGTCACTGTGACTTCAGGCAGGGTAGTAGCGACTTTTGCCGCAAGTGGATGCAAAGCCATACGCAATTTAGGTTGAAGGGCACTTTGTGGATAATGCTGAAATTATCCACAATTTACCAGGCTAATGTGGATACTTTAAGACGAGCAGCTGACCATCACTTCAGGCACATCGCTTGGCAGCGGCGCTAAATCTTCCGGTTTTTCCAGCACAGTCTGTCGGGTATAGGGTTGACTGAGCAGGCGAAATAAACGCTCGACTTCAGAAAAATCATCCCGCTCGGCCAGTTCAATTGCTTTTTGCGCCATATGGTTGCGCAGGATGTAATGTGGATTGACGGCGGTCATGGCGGCATCCAGTTCATCGGTATCCTGATGTTCACGAATACGCTCATATTGCGTCAGGAAGGCTTCAAACTGACGACGGTCTAAGCAATCATCTTTAATCGTTTCATAGTCTTTATGTTGCAGGCGAATAAAGCTCTGGGTGTAATCCAGCTGCTCGCTTTGCAAGATTCTTAAAAAAGCCATCGCACAGTCAAAGCTGTCTTTATGGAAGCTGGGTAAGCCCATTTTCTGGTTTAAACCATGCTTGTAGTGTTCCAGGAAGGTCGGTTCAAAATGGGCCAGACATTGAGCCAGATCCGTTTTCCATTGCTCTTGGTCATCGTCTGCCGGACAAAGTGGAATCAGGTTGTTCAGCCAGGTCCACAAGTTCCAGTGCCCAATACTCGGCTGCTGCTGATAGGTATAACGTCCCTGATAATCGGAATGGTTGTTGATCCAGTTCGGACGGAAGCGCTCCATAAAACCGTAAGGGCCAAAATCCAGGGTAGAACCGGTGATATTTAAATTATCGGTATTCATCACCCCATGGGCAAAGCCGACCAGCTGCCATTGGGCAATCATCACTGCGGTACGCTGCACCACCTGTGTGGCAAAAGCTAAAACAGGCTGCTCGGCCTTCAGACATTCCGGATAATGCCATTCGATACATTTCTGGGTAAATTCAGGCAGTAAATCTGGCTGATATTGATTGATCCATTCAAAATGCCCCAGCCGAATATGACAGTCCGAGGTACGTAACATCATTGCACCCGGTTCCAGTTTTTCACGCTGTACCCCTTGGGTGGATGAAGTAAATCCCACGGCATTACTGGAAGGTACGCCCAAGGCATTTAAGGCATGACCGGCCAGATATTCACGAATCACCGAGCGTAACACCGCGCGACCATCGCCCATCCGTGAATAGGGAGTGGCACCGGCACCTTTTAAATGCAGATCAATGGTCTGCTGATGCTGGTCAACAATCTGGGCAATCAGTAAACCACGTCCATCACCGAGCTGGCCGGCCCATTGCCCGAATTGATGCCCGGCATAAACCATGGCCAACGGCGGAAATTCAGCAAATGTTTTCTGGCCGCTACAGATTTCGACCCACTGTACTTTGTCTTCATCTGACCATTGCAGTTCATCGGCCAGTGCTGCATTGAAATGCCCGGCTTTGGCGCCTTTTAAAGGCAGCGGTTGTTGCTGGTGATACAGACGGGAAGGCAGGGTAGGATAGCGCGAGTTAAATTGCATTGCAGAACAGCCATTCAGAACAGGCCTTCACTATAACAAACTTGGCTGGAGAAAAGTGTCGTGTTTCCGAATAGAAAAAGCCTCCATCAGGAGGCTTTTTGCAGGGCTTTGGTATTATTGTGAAACCGGATTCTTTTTCAGGTTACGCATCAGAATGTTCAGGGTTTCCCGATGATGGGTTAGACGCTGTTCTACCAGCTGGAATTCAACTTTCAGCTTGTCATCCATTTGATGGATTTTTTCTGCCACCGCCGATTTCTTGGCCTGAATTTCCTGCTCTTTTAACTTGGCCCAGTCATTTAGGGTATGGGTAAAGGCTTCATATTCTTGTGCCAGACGCTGTTTGACGCTGCTGATGTCGTCATTGACATTGTGGCCATATACCGCCAGGTCCTGCTCGGCATATTTGAACTTCATCGCCAGTTCCGCTTTTTTAATATTAAAGCTTGGAATACGGCGCAGGTTTTTTGCCAGACCCAGTTTCGAACAGCTCCAGATTAACCATTTGGTTGGGTCATATTGCCACCATTTCACGCCATTACGGTAATCGTACTGGAAGATATGGTGATAGTTATGATAACCCTCGCCCCAAGTGGCAATAGCCAGCCAGAAGTTGTCACGTGCCGTATTTTCGTCGGTATATGGACGTTTGCCCCACATATGACACAGCGAGTTAATAAAGAAGGTCACATGGTGGCTCAGAATCAGACGCATCAAACCGCCTAATAGCAGAACACCCCAGATATCGCCAACAGCCCAGCCAATTGGGAGTAAAATGCCGACATGCACCAGAATCACTAAAGGCACATAGTATTTATGCTGGAACATCACCAGTTTGTCATTCAGCAAATCTGGCGCATTTTTATAGTTCGGTTCTGCTGCCGGATAGTCGCGCAGCATCCAGCCTAAATGGGCGTACCAGAAACCGTTATTGATCGAATACGGATCTTTATCGACATCATCGACATGACGGTGATGGGTACGGTGACCTGAGGCCCAGAACAGGATACTGTTCTGTACGGCAAAGGTGCCCATAATCATTAAAATGATTTTCAAAGGTAAAGTGGCTTCATAGGCACGGTGCGCCCATAAACGGTGATAACCTGCTGTAATACCCAAGCTGCTAACGCCAAGTAAAACAAACATGCTGATCCAAGCTGCAAGGCTAAAATCATGGTGGTAAGCATATAACGGGATGGCAATGATTGCGACAATTGGCAAGAGCACCAGAGCAAAAACGGCAACCCAGTTAATTGGGGCTTTGGGTAGGGGAGCATTCATCTCCAACAGTACTCCTGAAAGCTGGGGAGGTGTAAAGAAGTGCTTAATCCATTACTTTTTGTATGGAATAAGATTTGAGCA
Source organism: Acinetobacter sp. YH12117 (assembly GCF_013418865.1). Lineage (NCBI taxonomy): Bacteria > Pseudomonadati > Pseudomonadota > Gammaproteobacteria > Moraxellales > Moraxellaceae > Acinetobacter > Acinetobacter sp. YH12117. The sequence goes on along the minus strand of NZ_VPBF01000032.1, from coordinate 26,985 downwards.
TATTAGCATGCGCGTTTCGGCGTCACTAGCATTATTGTACAGATGTATTGTACCAAACAGTAACAGAATAAGATTGAAGCTTGATTGATTTTATCGAAGGCTGCGGCATGATAAAGATAAATCCTTGATCAATGCGAAATCAATCACATGAGATACCGTAAAATTAGTTTAATTTTGCCGTATTTGATCGCGGTGGTTTTCATTACGGCCTGTCAAAGCACACCGCCGTCTTCTACAACCTCCAAAGTCCAGTCACAGCCACGTGCGGTAAAAGCACCGGCAGCGGTTAAACGCAGTAGCGATGGTCTGCAGGATATTCGCTGGGAAATTCAAACCATTCAGGGGAAAAAGGCACGTTATTTTCATGCCAGCCCGTATTTAATGCTCAATTCCCGTTTTCAGAATCTGCAGGGCAATACCGGCTGTAATTCTCTTTTCGGCCGCTATCAGCTGCAGTTCAGTCAGGGCCGTTTAAGCCTGAACAGCCGTGCCACGCATAATAGTTGTGATCATGCGCTGGCGCAGGAAGCCGACTTGATGGATGCCTTGCAACGGGTCAAACGCTTCCAGTTACAGGGTAAAACCTTATATTTGCTGGATGAGCGCGGGCTAATGCTGATTCAGGCCAATCAACGCTAAATAGAAGTTCAATCAATATAAAATCAGCCTGTAACATGCAGGCGGATTGAGCATCTATTGTTTTAAATATGTTGCATCATCAGTTTTGGGAAATCGGTAATTAAACCGTTAATGCCTAAATCTTTCAGCTGTTTGGCACGTTCCACTTCATTGACCGTCCAGACACTCACCCCCAGTTGTGCTTGCTGGGTGGCCTGAATCATGCGCGGGGTCGCCAGTTCATTCATCCAGCCAATCTGACAGCAGCCAAAGTGCAATGCCTGTTCAATGGCCTGTTCCTGGATATCTTCTTCAATCAGTAAACCGCGCTTAAAGGTCGATTGCTGCGCCTGTAAGGCCTGATGGATTTTCAGGTCAAAACTGGTAATCACAGCAGAATGTTCAAAGCCTTTGAGCTGCTGATGCAAGGCCAGAGTCAGCTGTTCAGCCTGCGCCTGGGTTTCCACCGCTTTAATTTCAACTTCAATATGTTCAAAGTTCTGGATTAGGGCCAGGGTCTGGTTTAAATACGGGGTGATTTCAAAGTTCGCCCAGTTTTTCCAACCATAGGCCTGATTATAATGATGTAAATCTTGCGTGCTGCATTCATAAAGCGGACGGTCCTGACCGGTGGTCCGGATCAAATGATCATCATGCATAATGACCAGTTGCTGATCTTTGAGCTGACGTACGTCAAACTCGACGGCGCGTACGCCTAAATCCTGAATATACTGAAAACCGCCCAGGGTATTTTCCGGGGCTTCGCCGCGGGCACCACGATGTCCAATTATACGCATAACAGGCTCAGCGTTTGGGGAGGAAGTTTCATTGTGAGCCTTTAAGATGACCGGGATGTGACAGCGCTATTGTGCGCTGATCTTAAATTTATACAAGTCAGATCAGCGCATATTTTCATCAATTTTTTCTATGAAAATGACGGCTTTATTCAATCGTTTCGTTAATATTTTTTTGCCACAGCACTTCAGCGCCGCCTTCACTGCGTTGCAGGGTGCGTGAAGCCACAAATAACCAGTCAGATAAACGGTTTAAGAGCTGCAAAGACGTGGCCTGAATATTCTGGTCACGGCTATGCACTGACATCACGCTACGCTCAGCACGGCGGCAGACAGCACGGGCCTGATGGGCATAGCTACACGCCAAGGTGCCGGCAGGCAGAATAAAGTCCTTAAGCATGGGCAGGGTTTCATTCATCCGATCGATGTCGTTTTCCAGAAACTCGATTGATACCGGTTGTACCAGAGTAAAGCCCGGAATGCAGACTTCACCGCCTAAATCAAACAGCCAGTGCTGAATCAGGCTTAAAGATTTATCCCAGCTGGCTTTGTCCTGAATGGTGCTGGCGGCAATCTGTGCGCGCAGTACGCCAATGGTGGCATTCAGTTCATCGACATCGCCGAGTGCGGTAATACGTAAATCATCTTTGGCAACACGTGAACCATCACCCAGACCGGTGGTGCCTGAGTCGCCAGTACGGGTATAGATTTTACTTAAACGGTGGCCCATAGCTGTTCCTTGAATTTTTAATCATGTGAATATAAAAAGGATCATGCCACAGTCACGACATGATCCTCAAAATTTATATGTCCTTTGGGGCGTTTAGTATTTAACCGTTACGCCGACAGAGGCGAGGCGGCCGCCGTTGATGTAGTAGACCCCATCAATACTGCCATCATATGCTGCTTTATATTCAACATCACCCACGTTTTGAATATTGCTGAACAGTTTGAGATACGGATTGATATTCCAGTAAGCATGTAAATCAACAGTTGCATAACCCGGTGTAGTTTGTGTGGTGGACCAATCCTTAGCCTTGGATTTGGCCACTAGTGAGGCACTTAAACCATAGTGCTCATTTTGAATGCCTGTAGATAAGGTTAGTGTTTGGCGTGGACGACGCAATAATGCAGTATCTTTAATTGCATTGGTTGCTTTGACATATTGATAAGCTGCTTTAAAGAAGTAATCGTCTTGAGCCCATTTAGCAAAAGTCTCTAGTCCTTGCATGCGTGCTTCAGAAATATTATCTAAGCCCCATGGTGCGCTGTCGGCATAATCAATTAAATTGTCGATATCGGTATGGTAGAGAGAAGCACCATATTTCCATTGATTATTAATTTGATGATCGAAACCAACTTCATAAGAAGTGCTTTCTTCAGGTTCTAACTCTGGATTGGCAGACGAGCCATAGTAAAGATCATTGACTGTAGGAGCCTTAAAAGCTGTTCCTAGATTTGAATAAATACTGAAATTTGGGGTGAAATGGTAACGTACACCAAGTTGTCCTACTGTATGCGTACCAAACTTTTCATTATCTTCAACGCGAGCCCCAAGTTGGGTGTTAAGTTTATCTGCTTGATATTGATGCTGTAGGTAATAGCCTGTGGTGTTAAGATCCTGTTGAAATGAACCGGATGATTTTTCAGTTTCAGTTTCTAATGCTTTATGAGTTATACCCACGATTACATTTTGCTGAGGTGTGAACTGCTGCTTTAACATTAACTCATATTCGTCAGCAATATAGGTGGTGTTTTCAAAGGATTTGAGCTGTTCTAACTCGTCTTTAAAATGTGAAATACGTGCATTTGCGCGTAGATTTTCATTAAGTTGTAGATAGGTTTTTAAATTGGTGACTGCATTTTTAAAGTCGTGTGACTTGGTCTCATAATCTAAAGTGACCCAACTAAAATTTTGATAAATTGAGTTACCTTGGTTTTCGCTATGGTCAAGGCTTATGCCATAGTTTTCTTTTTCAATACCGGCTTTGGCAGAAAAACCTTTTTGCTCATAGTTGGATTTGGTGGCGCCCTCTAAGTCTGTAATCGCTGTACCATCACTTTCTAAACGCTGACCACGAATCTGCAAGTAGATATCATTTTCTGATAAGTCAGCTCCAACTAGAGCCTTGTAAGTATTGTTTTCTCCAATTTCACCCGTAATAAAAGCACCAGACTGTTCTGGTGTCTTTGAAATAATTTGTACGACGCCACCAATAGCATTGGTTCCATACAGAACAGAAGCAGGGCCTTTTAGGACTTCAATCTGATGAATATCGGTAGTATCTAAAAAACTTAATGATGCTAAACCACTGGCATCATTATTTAAACGTACGCCATCACGTAACACTAAAGTGTGGTCAGAATCTGTGCCACGCATAAAAATAGAAGTTTGTTGACCGAAACCACCAAGTTGCACCACATTTAGTGCAGCCTCTGAGCGTAATAAATCTGAAAGCTGTGCAATTGGAGATTGTTCAATCACATCAGGCTCAATAATTGAAATCCGCGCAGGCACATTGCCAATCTTCTCTTCAGAACGAGTAGCTGTAACCACCAAGGTATCCAGGGCCGCATTGACGGCAGGTTGCTCTTGAGACTCCGTAGCAAAGACAGAAGTTGAAAACCCCATCGCAAGAGCGATTGCACCTACCAAGGCAGTAGGTTGAAATTGAATAGACATGATATGTGCTCCATACATTCACCCCACGTGAATGATTGAGTTAAAGGGCACAACAAGCAGGTATCCGGACTTCAATGTGGCGCCAGGCATCTTGATGATGACCTGGACCTATATATCCACCTTCCCATATCTGAATACAGTGGTGTAAATCGCATGATTTAAACTGATATATGTTTCATTGTTACCGTTGCGGGGGCAGTGTTGGATTTTCACCAATTTCCCTAAAGCCAAGGCTTAAACTTGCTGTGAAACGGGCGCAGTATAAGTGCCGTATGCATTTTAAACAACTTGTGCAAGAATTATCAGGCTGAACTTTACTCAAGTGAAAAAATTTGCATTACAATGAGCCGGCCCCATATTTATAGATAGGCTATAAAGCGGGCATTACGAGAGCCAAACAAGTTATGCGAACCCGTGCCAAAATTTGCGGCATCACCCGGGTTGAAGATGTACATGCCGTCGTCAACAGTGGTGCAGATGCAATTGGTTTTGTATTTTATCCTCCAAGTCCGCGCAGTGTGAGCGCAGAACAGGCCAGCGTTCTGGTACAGGCCATTGTGCCTTATGTGCAGGTGGTGGGTTTATTTGTAAATAGCTCAGCCCGTGAGATTCAGGCCATTCTCAATACAGTCGCGCTGGATATCCTGCAATTTCATGGTGATGAAAGCCCGGAACAGTGCCAGTCAATTGCACAGCAGGTTGGACGTCGCTGGTACAAGGCGATTCAGGTTAAACCGGGGCTAGATGTGGTGGCTGAAATTCAAAAATATCAGCAGGCCGGTGCTAGCGCCGTACTTTTAGATGCCTGGCATCCTGAATTAAAGGGCGGAACCGGGCACAGCTTTGACTGGAGCAGCTTTCCCCAACTGGATATTCCACTGATTTTGGCCGGTGGATTAAACCCTGACAATATTGAAGACGCCATTCACACCACAGCCGCGTTTGCTGTAGATGTGAGCGGAGGCGTAGAATCCGCAAAAGGTATTAAAGACCAACAACTCATAGAACGCTTTATGCAAGGAGTCCATCGTGGATCAGCAAACTGTTAATACAGAAAAACAGGCAATTGACTATACCCAGTTCCCTGATGCAAAAGGGCACTTCGGTATCCATGGCGGACGTTTTGTGTCAGAAACCCTGATGGCGGCTTTAGAAGACTTGGAAAAGCTCTATTTTCGCATGAAGAATGATGAACAGTTTCTGGCAGAATTCGACCGTGATCTCGCTTATTACGTCGGTCGTCCAAGTCCACTGTATTATGCTGAGCGATGGTCAAAAGAGTTGGGTGGTGCGCAGATTTACTTAAAACGTGAAGACCTGAACCATACCGGCTCGCATAAAGTAAACAACACCATTGGTCAGGCGTTATTGGCCAAACTTTCAGGTAAAAAACGTATTATTGCCGAAACTGGTGCCGGTCAGCACGGGGTAGCGACAGCAACCATCGCTGCGCGTTTAGGTCTTGAATGTGTAGTGTTCATGGGTGCGGAAGATGTGAAGCGCCAGGCCATGAACGTGTATCGTATGCGTTTGCTGGGTGCCAAAGTCGTCGCGGTAGAAAGCGGCTCTAAAACTTTAAAAGATGCCATGAATGAAGCGATGCGTGACTGGGTCACCAATGTCGATTCAACCTATTATGTGATCGGAACTGTGGCGGGTCCACATCCCTATCCGCAGCTGGTGCGTGATTTCCAGTCCATTATTGGCCGTGAAGCACGCCGTCAGATTCAGGAACAAGCCGGCCGTCTGCCAGATGCACTTGTGGCTTGTGTGGGGGGGGGCTCCAATGCCATGGGCCTGTTCTATCCATTCCTGAATGATCAGGATGTGAAAATGTATGGTGTTGAAGCTGCGGGCTTAGGCATTGAAACGGGTAAACACTCTGCACCATTAAATGCCGGTCATGTCGGTGTTCTTCACGGCAACCGTACTTACCTGATGTCAGATGAACAAGGCCAGATTATTGAAACCCATTCGATTTCTGCTGGTCTGGATTATCCGGGCGTGGGTCCTGAGCATAGCTTCCTGAAAGATATGCATCGTGTGGATTATGTGCCAATTAATGACCAGGAAGCTTTGCAAGGTTTCCGTGACCTGACCAAGATTGAAGGGATTATCCCGGCATTAGAAAGTTCACATGCGATGGCGTATGTAACCAAGCTGGCGCCGACCATGTCGAAAGATCAAATTATTATTGCAACGGTTTCAGGCCGTGGTGATAAAGACTTGATGACGGTAGCGCGTATTGATGGCGTGGAAATGGTGGATATGTAAAAAATCTCCCTAACCCTCTTAAAGAAAAAAGGGAATAGCCCTCCTTAGTAAAAGGAGGGTTGGGAGGATTTAAATCGCATTCAAGCAATTGGGTGCGATTTTTTTTATTGTTGTAATGAAAGTTCCCCACTTTTTAAAAGGAGGGGCGAGGGGAGGATTATTATTCAGATCCTATTTTTGACACAAATTCAGACAATCGTAATTCATTTAGACTTTCCCTTAGTTTGGAAAAGCCCAAAGTAAGCAAAGGCTTTTGTTGAGCAGATCTGACGTCCCTGTCATGCTGCTCAACAGGCGACATCCCGATCGCCAACGGGTATCATATTGCTGATTTATCTTCTACCTGGTTAAAACCCTCTTCTGGAGTCTTCCATGCCAAGTCTGTTTATTGTCATGTTAGGCGGTCGTCATGCCCGTGCCAATACCGAAGTGCATGATGTGGTCCTTGCTGTGGCTGATACGCTGGAAGAGACTTTCCCTCAGCTAAGACAGGCCTGGTTTGGTGAGCAGCAAGGCTTACATATTGATGCCTGGGCGCAAATCAATGGGGTGGAATTTGAAGGCCAACAATATCAGCTGCAATTTAGTAATGCGGCCCCGAATCAGGCGCATGAAAAACTCTGGCTAATCAATTTGGGCGGCTACGATGCGCGTGAATTTGGCGAATTGCATCGCTATGTTCTGGTGGTTGCACAAAATGCCATGGTGGCCAAACAGCGTGGCAAGGCATATTTTGCTGCACACTGGCAAAAGCAGCATACCGACCGGGTGCTGGATGTCGATGACTGCATCGCCATTGATCAGGTGCATGGCCGTTATGTGCAACTGGTGGCCGGGGAATTTGCCGGAAACCGCTGGGAAAATACCTATTTGCCTATTGCCGAGTCCTGACTGTAGCAGACTTAAGCAAGTGGTTTGGCTTGGATATTGTGAAAGAAAGCAATCTATGTTTTTGTTATTGTTTAGATAAAATAATCTTATTTTTATTTTTCTGGCCAGATTTTATAGGCATAATAAGGCGGTAGCTACAGTGTCTCAAACCACATGGAATGTCGTACATGGATTTAATACAACAGAATGGACAGCCACGTTACGGACGTTTTAAGCAATTACCGACCAGTATCCAATACCATCATTATCAATATAAAAGCCCTTATGGTGATGTGCTGTCTGGGTGGCGTAAACGATTAAAATATAAAAAGTTTAAATTTTGTTGTATTCAGCATGAGCACTACACCATTGGCTTGGCTATTGTTGATATTGCCTGGGCCGGACATGGTTTTGTTTATATCTACAATCATTTGACCGGTGAAGTGCTGGAGTGGGATGCGATCAGTTTTCTGGCCCGGCATACGGTGTTGGACGAGCAGCCGCTGTTTAACCATAGTCATTTTCATAAAGCCGGTTATCAGCTGGATATTCAGCATGCCAATGGAGTGCGTTATATCCGGGTGACTAAATACGGCGAACTGCGTCTGAGTGCGCGAATTTTCTGTGCCGGCACTGATCCATTAAGCATGTGCAGTCCGAATGGGATTAATGGCTGGACCTATACCCAAAAGCTGACCACGCTCGGCTGTGAAGGTTTTTTTATCAACAAGCAGGGACAAACCATCCAGTTTCATGACAAAACTTTTGTTTCTCTGGATGATACCTGTGGTTTTTTACGCCCGGAAACGGCCTGGTTCTGGCTGTCCTGTAATTTCTGGGATGCCCAGAACAAACGGGTTGGCATTAATCTGGCTTCTGGTGTCAATGAAAGCTTTGGCAATGAAAACTGTCTGTGGGTCAATGGCCGCCTGTATCCGCTGGCAGATGTGTTATTTGAGCAGCAGTCAGATAACCAGTGGAATATTGTCTCGCTGGACCAAAGCCTGAATTTAACCGTGACCACCGGCTGGCGCCGTTATGAAAATCTGAACCTGCGCCTGGTGGGCAGCCAGTTTAGCCAGTGGCAGGCCAAAGTCAGCGGTACCATTGTGCAGGATGATCAGGAAATTGTGTTCCTGAATGAATATGCCTTGCTGGAACAGCATTATGCCAAATGGTAGATCTTCGTCGCTGCTCCTTCTCACCAAAAAGCTACGGCTCATCCATCGAATAAAAAAGCTGAACCTGACATTCAGCTTTTTTAATCCACCATAACTTTTCTTTAATCTTTAGCCGCCTGCCAGAAGGCTTCACCGGCCTGAATCGGATCATTGGTCTGTTCCAGGGTGTTAATCCAGACTTCATACTGGGCAATAATCGGATGCTGGCTGGGATGAAAATCTTTTTTAAACCAGTCTTTATATAGCCGGCCCATCCGGGTTAAGGTGCCTTTTTTGCCAAAGAACCACGGCAAACCTTTGGCATTCAGTTGCAGACGCTGCCACAGACTAAAGCCATCCTGTTTTAACATGATATTGGCCCGATAAATGGTAAAACCAAACATCAGGAACGTGGTCCAGACCAGGGCAAAATGCCGCATCGCTTCAGAAACTTGGGCCACATCGCGCATTACATCAAAGGCCACATCCCGATGTTCCATTTCTTCAATCGCATGCCAGGCAAACAAGGCGCGTACATACGGATGTGCTTCAGCTAACGTCGAGCGATGGGCATAAAAGGTTTCAGCCATGAGGGCGGTCAGATGCTCGGCTGCTGCCGTGGTGGCAATATTATATTCCGGGGAGCGTTTTTCCAGTTCAAATTTAAAAATCCGGTTGAGCTGGCGGATAAACTGATCCACCGGCATACCCTGATTTTTCATTAGCTGGTTCATTTTGTCATGCGCGATACCATGTTGGGCTTCCTGACGGATAAAGTCGGCCACGCGTTGTTGCAGTTCCGGCTGCTGAATCTGCTCGCGGTATAAGCGTACCGACTGAATAAAATAGCGTTCCCCATCGGGAAAGGTCAGGCTTAAGGCATCAAACATGCGGGTCAGAAAAGGATCTCCACCAAACCAGAAGCGTGGAATCTGTTCCAGCTTAAAGTCGAGATTGCTGCGCACCACCGGTTGCGCCTGATATTGGACTATGGCATTCATCTTGTTTTACTTCATCTAGTCGTTCATATCTGCAGTATGTCGGGCTTTAGCGGCTTTGTTTTGACAAGTCTTGCCAGTTTTTATACATTTTACGCCATAGTGAAAATAAGAAATGTCAGGATGACAACTTACCCGAGTGATATTCAGATTCCAAACGGCTATGTACACTTGTGGCAGTCCTACCTGCAGGCACAAGGTGTGCAGCCGCAACAGCTCGAGCTGTCAGACAGCTTGCAGCAATATGTGCAGCATGTACTGAGTTTGCCGATTGATGGCCAATCTTCCTGTCAGGCTTTTATTGCGTTACTGGAACAGACCCGGCAGCAGCTGAACACAGCCTATCTGGTGTTTGAGCTGGCGCGTTTTATCCGTCCGGAACATTTTGGTGTGCTCGGCTATATGGCCTCGCGCAGTAATAGCGTGGCCGAAGCCTTGCAGTATATTGCCCAGTTTAGCCGGCTGGTGATTGATGCTAACGAAGCGGTTCCCATGCAGATTCAGCAGCAGGATGATCTGCTGATTGTCTCCTGGCCGAATCCGCAGGATCAGAGCACGCTGATTCACGAAATCACCTTTGCCTGTATGCTGCAGCTGGCCCGGCAGATGTTTGCGGCCGAACACTTTCCCTTGCGCCGGGTTCATTTTGCCCATGCTCCGCAAACGGCGCTGTATCAATATCAAAAGTTTTATGGCTGCGAAGTGTTGTTTGATCAGCCGGATTATCAGCTGGTGCTGAGCATCGACAGCCTGCAGCTGCAACCACAGCAGCCTGATCCAACTTTAATCGGGATTTTAAAAAAACAGGCTGAAGAAGCGATGGCGGCCAAACCTTTGCTGGAAGGGCTGGACCAGAAGCTGCGTCATTTGATTGCCGATTATTTAAGGCTGCAGCAACAAGCACCCAAGCTGGATGAGCTGGCTGTCGAGCTGTGTATGTCCAGTCGCACTTTGCAGCGTCAACTGAGTGAACTGGGGACCTCATTTAAACAGCTGCTGGACATGGAAAGGATCAAACGCTGTGAGTTGCTATTACCGCAAAAGCTGAGTCTGACCGAGATTGCCAGCCAGCTCGGTTATTCCGATCAGTCGGCTTTGGCGCGTGCCTATAAAGCGCATTGCGGCCAGACCTTAACCGAGCGGCGGCGGGTACTGCGTCAGCAACAGACGGTCCATAAAAAAGCGGCTGAATAGCCGCTTGGAACAATTAAAAAGTACGGTTTTAAGACGTGCGCAGTTTGGGAAAACGCAAGGCAATGGCGGCAATCGCAAAAATCGCCAGCACCCAGCAATAATAGACACTGCCAATCAGCTCTACCGGTGACATTTTGGCAATCGAGCAGGCCAGCAATAACTGGGCGCCATAAGGAATCAGGCCCTGTACCACGCAGGAGAAAATATCCAGCAGGGCGGCAGCGCGTTTCGGATCGACGCCATATTCCTGCGCCACTTCCCGCGCCATATCTCCAGACAGGATAATCGCCACGGTATTGTTGGCCACAAACAGGTTGGAAAACACCACCAGAAAGCTAATCCCCAACTCACCAGCACGTTGCGCGCCAACCTTAAACAGGCGAGTCAGCTTGTAGATGCGTTGAATCAGCCATTCCAGGCCACCTTCTTTTTGCATAATGGCCGATAAGCCACCCAGGAACATCGACAGCAACGCCACTTCAAACATGCCGACAAAGCCATCATAAATAGCGCCATTCAGCTTGAGCAGATCAAACTCGGGCAGCATCAACAGTCCCATCAGTGCCGAGAGTAAAATCCCGATGGTTAACACTGCCAGCACATGCAGGCGGGAAAAGGCCAGCACAAACACCGCCACATAAGGCAAGATGAGCCAGGCGTTATACTCCTGATAGGCAATGGCCTGGGTATTCTGGTTGATCAGCATATAAATCAGCACTGTGATCAGCGCGGCCGGTACGGCAATCCAGACATTGACCTTGAACTTGTCACGCAGCTGTACTTTCTGGCTGCTGGTGGCGGCAATGGTGGTGTCAGAAATCATCGACAGGTTATCGCCAAACATGGCACCGCCAACCACCGCACCAATGGTATAGACCGTGGCAATTTGCGTGGCTTCGGAAAAACCAAAGGCAATGGGCGCACAGGCTGCAATGGTGCCCATTGAAGTGCCCATGGCGGTGGCGACAAAGGCTGAAATCAGAAACAGCATCGGCAGTACAAATTCCGGCTGAATAATCGACAGGCCCAGCTGTACCGTGGCATTGACACTGCCAATGGCGCCACTGGTGCTGGCAAAGGCACCGGCCAGCATAAACACCATAAACATCAGGATCAGGTTGGGATGGCTGGCGCCCTGCAAAAATTCTTCAATGGCCCGGTTCAGCTGGCCACGATAGAGCAATAATGCCAGGATAATGGCTGGAATGGCTGCCACCGGCGCCTTGACCTGATAGAAGGCAAACTCGGTCCCAATCAGGGAATGGTAAATGCCACTGCCTAAAAAAATGGCTAAAAATACAATAAGTGGCAACAGCGCAAGCCCGCGAGCGTGCACTTTTGCCTGGGAGTCGGAAATCATAGAAATAAGAAAAAGTCTGAAAACGGCGCTAGTATAAAGCAGCTTTTGCTATTTCTGAAAACTTTAAATGTAAATGCTAACTGTCCTATTTTTATCATCTTTTTTGCTCAGCCATTGGGTTTTTCTAACTGCTTGAGATTGCTGGGAATAGCGAAATTAGGCATCTTTGATCATTGAGAAAAAAACCGAAATATCGGTAAATGTAGCTTTCGGGTTGTTCTGGAATTCGCGCTTTGCTGATGAAATCGGGCATCGACCAGCTGTGCTCTGTTCAATGAGCAAAAAATAGCGTTACAATGCGATGTCCTGTATTTCGACAATAGCAACTTATCAGTTTTGAATTATTCAAGGAAAGCACAGCCCTATGTCACGTTTAGCCACCCGATTTGCACAGTTGAAATCTCAACAACGTAAGGCCCTCGTATCTTATGTCATGGCAGGTGACCCACAGCCACAGGTAACGGTACCGCTGTTACATCAAATGGTTGAGGCGGGTGTAGATGTGATTGAGCTTGGACTGCCATTCTCTGACCCGATGGCCGATGGTCCAGTCATTGCCTTGGCTGCAGAACGTGCATTGGCAGGGGGAACCAATACCCTCGATGCACTGAATATGGTCAAGGAATTCCGCCAAAAAGACACGGAAACACCAGTGGTGCTCATGGGTTATTTAAACCCGGTTGAGGTCATTGGCTACCAGAAGTTTGTCGCCTATGCGCATGAATGTGGGGTAGATGGTGTCTTGCTGGTGGATCTGCCGCCAGAAGAAGCTGCCGATTTAGACCAGATCTTACAGCAGTATGATATGGACCAGATTTTCCTGCTGGCACCAACCTCTACCGATGAGCGTATCCAGCATGTAGTGAAACAGGCCAGCGGCTTTATTTACTACGTGTCGCTCAAAGGCGTGACCGGTGCAGCCACTTTAGATGTCTCTGAAGCGGCGCAGCGGATTGAGAAAATCAAGGCAGTCACCGATGTACCGGTTGGTGTCGGTTTCGGTATCAGTGATGCGGCGTCTGCCAAAGTCATGGGTGCCGTGGCAGATGCAGTCATCGTCGGCAGTGCTTTCGTAAAACAGTTTGCCAACCTCGAACCAGAACAAGCCGTGGTTGAAACGGTTAATAAAGTCAAGGAGCTTCGAGCCGCGCTCGATGAGTTAGTATGAGTCAAGAAGTCAAGCCAGGGAAAATCTTAAGCCCAACTACGCCGTGGACAGAACGCGGCGTACCGGGAATTCATGTACCGGATGAGCAGCAAGCCTTAAAGGCGACATTCACCGAACCAACTATCGAATGTCCGGAATGTCATGCACTGGTGACTCGTACAGCCATGTCTTTCAATGCCTATGTCTGCCCGCAATGTGACGAGCATTTACGCATGAAAGCGCGTGACCGTTTAACCTGGTTCCTCGATCAGGTCGATGCCGAATTGGGTCAGGAATTCTCTGCCAAAGATCCACTGAAATTTGTGGACAGCAAGCCGTATCCGGACCGTATGGCCGAAGCACAAAAGAAAACCGGTGAAACTGAAGCTTTACTGGTCATGCAAGGTTTATTAAAAGGCGTGCCGGTAACCACCTGTGCCTTTGAATTTGACTTTATGGGCGGCTCTATGGGCACGGTGGTCGGTGACCGTTTTGTGCTTGCAGCGGAACGTGCCATTCAGCAACGTCAGCCGTTAATCTGCTTTGCCGCATCGGGCGGTGCGCGTATGCAGGAAGGCATGCTGTCTTTAATGCAGATGGCGCGTACTTCAGCAGCCATCCAGCGTTTAAAAGAAGCGGGCTTGCCGTATATCGTGGTCTTAACTCATCCGGTATATGGTGGCGTAACGGCATCGTTGGCGATGTTGGGTGATGTTCATCTGGCAGAACCAAAAGCCATGATTGGCTTTGCCGGTAAGCGTGTAATTGAGCAAACCGTACGTGAAAAACTGGATGAACCGTTCCAGCGCGCGGAATACCTGCTTGATCATGGTGTGGTCGATCAGATTGTTCATCGTCATGCATTACGTGATACTGTATATCGCATTGTCACGAAACTGATGAATTTGTCTTGAATACAGCACCACTTGCAACCGACTCTTTAGAAACATGGCTCAATTATTGGAGCCATGTTCACGTTACAGGGATTGATTTAGGTCTGGAACGGGTGATTCCTGTGGCTGAAAAGCTGGGCGTCACTCACCCGGACGCAAAAGTGTTTACCGTCGCGGGTACCAATGGCAAAGGTTCCACCACCACCACTTTGGCCGCGATTTTAAATGCTCAGGGTTATCAGGTGGGGCTGTATCAGTCACCGCATATTTACCGTTTTAATGAACGGGTCAAACTGGGCGGCGTCGAGGTCGATGACCAGCAACTGATTGAGGCCTTTGTACAGGTCGATCAGGCGCGTCGCGACTGTAATTTAAGTTTATCGTTTTTTGAAGCCACCACGCTGGCGGCTTTTGTCATTTTTAAACAGCAGGCTTGTGATGTCTGGGTGCTGGAAGTTGGCTTGGGCGGCCGTCTGGATGTGGTCAATGTGGTACATCCCGATGTGGCCGTGATTACTAATATCGGGCTGGATCATACCGACTGGCTGGGCGATACCATTGAAAAAATTGCCTTTGAAAAAGCCGGCATCATCCGCCCGAATATTCCGGTGATCTTTGGCGGCGTGCAGGAATTACCGCAAGCCATTCAGGACAAGGCAGCACAGTGTCAGGCCCCGCTGTATGTCGCCAATCGTGATTATTTTTATCGCACTGCTGCAGATGGCCAGTCCTGGTTATTTGCCAGCAGTGGCAGCACCTTGAAATTACCGCTTGGCACGCTGGCGCTGGAAAATATATCGACCGCAGTTGCCGCCGTGTTACTTAGCGGTCTGAACATCCAGCAGCAGGCGATTGCCGAAGGCATCCAACAGGCCCAGCTCCCGGGCCGTTTTGAAATTCGCCAGATTGCCGGCAAGACCGTAATCTTTGACGCCGGGCACAATCCGCACGGTGTAGAGTTTTTGTTAAAGCAATTGCGAAATTATTTAAATTACAATAAACAGTACACCGAAGTGATCAGTGTGTTTTCCATGCTGGCCGATAAAGATGTGAATTCTGTCGTTGCCTTATTGAAAGAACATGTTTTAATGTGGAAAATTGCACAATTAAATGTTCCTCGTGCGGCAGACATCACACAACTGGATGCGGCTCTCGAGGGCGAAACAGTACAGCACTTTGATAGTGTTCAATTAGCTTTTAAATCAGCGCTGGATGAAACGAACAATAATCAGCTGATTTTGGTATGTGGATCATTTCATACCTTAGAAGCGGTATGGGAGTATTTGGAAGAATGTCAATGAATAACAAACAGCGCTGGATGGGCGGCGTTGTTTTATTGGGTGGTGGTGTGTTATTGGCAGCATTACTCCTGAAAGGCCAAGAAGAAATACATCAAAATAATGTCAAAACGCCAGAACGGGTCGAACAGTTACAGCAAAATACTGTGCCTGAAGCCGAAATGATTCAGCTACAACCTTTAACGGTAGATGTAGAAACTGAAAAACGTCTGCTGGAAGAGCAGCGCCGTGCCCGTGAAAAAGCCGTGGCTGAACAGGAAGCGCGTGCAGCTGAATTCCTGGCCATGCAGCAGCAGGCAGAAGCTGAAGCCGCCCGTAAGGCTGCAGAAGAATATGCGGCCTTAAATGCACTACGTAATGGCCAGCAGCAAAGTTCCGACAATATTCCGCCAGAGCTGGTTGAAGATGAGCAGGCCAAACAAAAACGTCTGGCTGAAGAAAAACTGGCTGCCCAGAAAAAGCTGGAACAGCAAAAAGCAGCTGAAGCCAAAAAAGCTGCCGAGCAGAAAGCGGCCCAGGAACGTACTGCTGCCGAGAAAAAAGCAGCAGAACAAAAAGCTGCGGAAGAAAAACGTTTAGCCGAAGAGAAGCGTCAGGCAGAAGCCAAACGCAAGGCTGCTGAACAGAAAGCTGCAGAAGAGAAGCGCAAAGCTGAAGAAAAACGTCAGGCAGAAGCCAAACGTAAAGCCGAAGAAGAAGCCAAAAAGAAAGCTGAAGCCGAGAAAGCACGTAAACTGCTGGAAGGCGAAGATGATGGCAAACAGTGGATGGTGCAGGTGGCACTGGCAGCCAATGAAGCCAATGCCGATGCACTGGCCGCGCGCTTAAAAGCCAAAGGCTATAAAGTCACCAAGAGTCCAACCTCTAAAGGGATCCGGATTATGGTGGGGCCATCTAAAGACCGTGAAAGTGCCGATGCAGCACGCAAGAAAATTGCAGCAGATGCCAGCCTGAACATGAAATCAGCCTGGGTCATTGACTGGGTGCCGTTAGACAAGCGGAACTAGTTGTAAGTATCCTTCGGCATTTTGCCCTTAGTTTTAATCTGATGGATTTGACAGTTGCTGTCGAATCCATTTTATATTTTCAGGACGAAATAAGGCGTCAATATTGACCCAGATCGGATGAAAGCCAAAGCCACCATATTTCATTTCTGCCAGCGCCTGTTCCACCGGCCAGTGTTCAAATATAATCCGGTACATGGCCACACTGGCCCCGGTCCGGTCTGCACCATGATAACAATGAATCAGCACTTTTTGCTGTTGGGCTTGGGCGCTTTGAATCTGCTGCATCACCTGCAATAAATCTTCCCGATCAATGGCCCAGGTATGAATCGGTAGATGCACCGATTGCAGTCCATGCTGCTGTAGCGGTTCAGCATCTGTCGCTTTGGGACGCAAGTTGATGACCACATCAATCTCATGCTGTTGTAACAATGCTGCCAGCTGCTGATCGGGCTGTTCGCTGCGAAACAGCATCGGGCTGACCTGATAAAAATTATGCTGTGCATCCAGCGGTTGAGCCCAGGCACTCGGGCGCTGCTGTTCAGGCAAGGCCGGTGTGGTCATGCAGCCCGTGCAACAAATACAGGTCAGGACCAGGGCAAGCAGATTTTTGGGCATAGTGTTTTAATTGGTTGTGCTGGGTCATTCCAGTGTAGCACGGCTGAGGTGCTGACCTTGTACCATGAAAAATGCCTGTCCGAAGACAGGCAGACAGGAAGATGAACGGACCTTGATTATTTAGTCACGATTCGGCTGCGGGGTTAAACGCAGGTATGGTTTTACTGCGGTATAGCCTTTCGGGAAACGTTGTTTTAATTCGGCTTCATCTTGCAGTGAAGGCACAATCACCACATCTTCACCCTCTTGCCAGTTGGCCGGGGTGGCCACTTTATAGTTGTCGGTCAGTTGCAGGGAATCGACCACGCGTAAAATTTCATGGAAGTTACGCCCGGTAGAGGCCGGATAGGTAATAATTAAACGCACTTTTTTATTCGGATCGATAATCACCAGGGAGCGTACCGTCAGGGTTTCGCTGGCATTGGGATGGATAAAATCATATAGCGTCGATACTTTACGGTCCTGATCGGCAATAATCGGAAAATTCACGCTGGTGTTCTGGGTTTCGTTAATGTCATTAATCCAGCCTTTGTGTGACTCGACATCATCGACCGACAGGGCAATGGCCTTGACGCCACGTTTTTCAAATTCCTGTTTGAGTTTTGCGGTATAGCCCAGTTCGGTGGTGCAGACCGGGGTGTAGTCGGCAGGATGTGAAAACAGGATGCCCCAGCTGTCGCCCAGAAATTCATAAAAATTCAGGGTACCTTCGCTTGATTCCTGAGTAAAGTCGGGTGCGGTATCGCCTAATCGTAAACTCATTTTAACTGCCTCATATCGTTGTTGTATTGGGGGATGGAATTGACTATGGCGCAATTCTTTTAGCATTGAAAATACTTTTTTTGTAATTCTTTATGAATATATGGAATAAGTAGTTGCATGAAATGCTGAAAAAACATGCAGTCATATTGTCATGCTTTGACTATATCATCCGATTAAAATTTGCTACATTATTTTGCCTTAGCTTCGCTGTACGGATAGAAATCATCAGAATTTTTTGATGGGTTGTGTGCAAAACCCTTGTACTTCAAATTTCTAGCACCATAATAACGACTGAGAACAAATTATTCTTTTGACAAGCAAGATTTAGAGAGTCTATTCATGTTGGCAAGTCTGATCGGAGGAATCTTCGGTACCAAAAATGAGCGCGAACTTAAACGCATGCGTAAAATCGTAGACAAGATTAATGCGCTCGAGCCGACGATATCAGCCTTAAGCGATGCAGACTTATCTGCAAAAACCGAAGAATTCAAACAACGATATAACAAGGGCGAAAGTCTAGATAAGTTATTGCCAGAAGCGTTTGCAGTCTGCCGTGAAGCCGGGAAACGGGTCATGGGCATGCGCCATTATGATGTACAGCTGATTGGTGGTATTACCCTGCACGAAGGTAAAATTGCAGAAATGCGTACCGGTGAGGGTAAAACCTTAATGGGTACTCTGGCCTGTTACCTGAATGCCTTAAGTGGTGAAGGCGTACACGTGATTACCGTGAACGACTACCTGGCGCAGCGTGATGCCGAGCTCAACCGTCCACTCTTTGAATTTCTGGGTTTAAGCATCGGCATTATTTATTCGATGCAGGACCCGACCGAAAAAGCGCAAGCCTATAAAGCCGATATTACTTACGGAACCAACAACGAATTTGGTTTCGACTATTTGCGTGACAACATGGTGTTCTCGCTGGCAGAGAAAAAGCAGCGTGGCCTGACCTATGCCATTATCGATGAGGTCGACTCGATCCTGATTGATGAAGCACGTACCCCGCTGATTATCTCGGGTCAGAGCGAAGACTCATCACAGCTGTATGCGGCGATTAATACCATTCCGCCTAAACTGCATCCGCAAAAAGAAGAGAAAGTGCCAGATGGCGGTCACTTCTGGATTGATGAAAAACAGCGTTCGGTTGAAATGACCGAAGTCGGTTATGAAACCGTAGAAAATGAACTGATTCAGATGGGTCTGCTGGCAGAAGGGGAAAGCCTGTATTCTGCTTCCAACCTGAATCTGGTACATCACGTGTCTGCGGCCATTCGTGCCCATTTCCTGTATCAGCGCAATGTGCATTACATCATCCATGATGGTGAAGTGATTATTGTTGATGAAAACACCGGCCGTACCATGCCGGGTCGTCGCTGGTCTGAAGGTCTGCATCAGGCAGTTGAAGCCAAAGAAGGTCTGGAAATCCAGCCTGAAAACCAGACTCTGGCCACCACCACCTTCCAGAACTACTTCCGTCTGTACAAAAAACTGTCCGGTATGACCGGTACTGCCGATACTGAAGCGGCAGAAATGAAAGAAATTTATGGTCTGGATGTGGTGATTATTCCAACCCACCGTCCAATGATCCGTCAGGACCATAACGATTTAATCTATTTAAATCGTGAAGGCAAATACAACGCGATTATTCAGGAAATCCTGCGCGTGCAGGAATCGGGTGTCGCGCCGATCCTGATTGGTACTGCCACCATTGAAGCCTCAGAAATCCTCTCGGACAAACTGAAAGAGGCCGGTATTCATCACGAAGTTCTGAACGCCAAACAGCACGAACGTGAAGCCGATATTATTGCCCAAGCCGGTGCACCACGTGCGGTGACCATTGCCACCAACATGGCGGGTCGTGGTACCGATATTCTGCTCGGTGGTAACTGGAAAGCTCTGCTGGCCAAAATTGAAAACCCGACACCTGAAGATGAACAACGTCTGAAAGAAGAATGGGACCAGAACCACGAAGCGGTACTGGCCTCAGGCGGTTTGCATATTATTGGTTCTGAACGCCATGAATCACGCCGTATTGATAACCAGCTGCGTGGTCGTGCCGGTCGTCAGGGTGACCCGGGTGTGTCGCGTTTCTATCTGTCACTTGAAGATGACCTGATGCGTATTTTCGCCGGTGATCGTGTGGTGGCCATGATGCGAGCCATGGGCCTGAAAGAAGATGAAGCCATTGAACACAAAATGGTGTCGCGTTCGATTGAAAATGCCCAGCGCAAAGTTGAAGCACGTAACTTTGATATCCGTAAGAACCTGTTGAAATACGATGACGTCAACAATGAACAGCGTAAGATTATTTACTCACAGCGTGATGAAATTCTTGCCGCAAACTCATTGCAAGATTACATCGAAGAAATGCACCGTGAAGTGATTCAGGGCGTGATTGCCAACTATGTACCACCAGAGTCGATTCATGATCAGTGGGATATTGACGGTCTGGAGCAGGCGTTACGTGAAGATCTGGCTTTAGATCTGCCAATTAACCAATGGTTAGAAGAAGATCGCCGTCTGGATGAAGAAGGTCTGGTCGAACGTATTTCTGATGAGCTGGTGGCTCGTTATAACAGCCGCCGTCAGCAAATGGGTGATGAATCTGCAGCCATGCTGGAGCGTCACTTTATGCTCAACTCGCTGGATCGTCACTGGAAAGACCATCTGGCGGCAATGGATTACTTGCGTCAAGGCATTCATTTACGTGGTTATGCGCAAAAGAATCCGGAGCAGGAATACAAGAAAGAAGCCTTTAACCTGTTTGTGAACATGCTCGCTGTGATCAAGTCTGATGTCGTGACTGACTTGTCCCGCGTACACGTACCAACAGCTGAAGAGCTGGCTGAACTTGAAGCACAGAAACAGGCACAAGCCGAGGCGATGCAGCTGAATCTGTCTCATGCCGATGTGGACAGTCTGACCGGTGAAACTTTCGAAGCCGATGCGCAGCAGACAACCCCAACCGAAACGGTGTTTACGCCACCGGCAAGCCGTAATTCACCATGTCCATGTGGTTCAGGTCTGAAATACAAACAGTGCCACGGCAAAATCTAAGCCATTCAAAACATCTCGCAAAAAGCAGAATTTCGATTCTGCTTTTTTTTATTCCGCTAAGTGTTTGAATAGTTTTGCAAGATGTGAATACAGATTGCAGTGCAGGAAATTAAATGGTATTTAGTTGCACATTGCACACCGAAAAGTGGAAAACACAATGAAAAAAGTATTACAACCTTTACTGATTGTTGCTTTAGCAACGCCTGCTTTGGCTTTTGCCAATACCCAAACCACCACGCCGGCAAAAGTTCAGGCCGCAGTCGGTGTAAGCACCACCCAAGCAGTGGTCAATAATGACCAGGTGACGGTTGCAAGCCCACGTACCGGTATCCGTTATACCTTTGCCAACCCGAATAAACGTCCGATTGTGCTCCAGACTGCAGCCATTGCTCCGGCCAATGCTGCCAATGCCGACCGCATTGTTGCTTCTAACCCGGCCCTGTCTGCAGAAAGCCAGCAAAAAGCCAAACAGGCTTTATTAAACGAAGCTGCGCAACTGGCCAAAAACTAAGGATCAAGCACACAACACTAACCAGCCTGCGAGCTGGTTTTTTATTGCACGGCAGTTGAGTCTGGCCACAATTTTGTGGATGATGGGTTCTGCTCGATTTTTTCCTGATTTTGTTCTAAGCTGTGCACACTGAATTATTAACTGGTTGGACGTTTAAAAATGGCAGTAGGTGACGTTTCTATGCCACAGATGCATGTGGTCAAAGGGGTGAGAATTGGGACAGCAGAAGCCTATGTTCGTTATAAGAACCGACGTGACCTTGTTATTTTTGAACTGGCCGAAGGTGCCAATGTCGCCGGTGTATTTACCCAAAACGCCTTTTGTGCAGCGCCTGTGCATATCTGTAAAGCGCATCTGCAGGCGGGTAATCCACGCTATTTAGTGATTAACACCGGCAATGCCAATGCCGGAACCGGTAAAACCGGTATGCAAAATGCAGCAGCAACCTGTGCCAAGCTGGCTGAACTGGCAGGTGTACAGACCGCCGAAGTATTGCCATTTTCTACCGGTGTGATTGGCGAGCAGTTACCAATTGAGCGTTTAACTGCGGGTTTACAACCGGCCCTAGACAGCTTGCGTGCTGATGCCTGGGACGATGCTGCCCGCGGTATTATGACCACAGATACCACACCGAAAGGTGCATCTGAGCAGTTTGAACTGGATGGCATCACTTATACCATGACCGGTATTTCCAAAGGTGCCGGCATGATTCGCCCGAATATGGCGACCATGCTTGGTTATGTGGCCACTGATGCTCCAATCAGCCGTGAACTGGTACAGCAACTGTTGAGTAGTACGGTTAATGTCTCGTTTAACCGCATCACTGTCGATGGCGATACCTCAACCAATGACTCCTGTATCTTCATTGCAACTGGCCAAGCCGGTGGTACAGAAATCAGCTCGACCGAAGATCCGCGTTATGCCGTAGTATTAGAGGTTTTAACCCGGGTGATGACACGTCTGGCGCAGCTGATTGTGCGTGATGGTGAAGGCGCGACCAAATTTATTACCGTTGCAGTCGAAGGTGGACAAAATACCCAGGAATGTTGCGATATTGCTTACAGTATTGCTCATTCACCGCTAGTAAAAACCGCTATTTTTGCCTCAGATCCAAACTGGGGCCGTATTCTGGCGGCCATTGGTTATGCGGGCGTGCCAAATTTAGACGTTGAAAAAATTCAGGTTTGGTTAGATGATGTACAAATCTGTAAAGATGGCGGCGCCGCAGCGGACTACACCGAAGAAGCCGGCGCACGTGTCATGGCGCAGCAGGAAATGACCATTCGTGTAGATTTAGGTCGTGGCCAGGCTCAAGATACCGTCTATACCTGCGATTTATCTTATGATTATGTCAAGATTAATGCAGACTACCGTTCTTAAGTCCCTGATGTATTTCTGAAAAAGCCTCCGTTGTGAGGCTTTTTTACAACGCTGTATTTTTAATGATTGGTCAAGCACTGACACTGACCAATTGCTGATGTAACTGCTTGTGCAAACAAGCATTTCGATAGAGAAGACGCTGTTATGAATGATGCGACCAATTTAATTGCCAATGAAGCAAAGTCGATTGTGCAGGCGCATTTAGACCGTTTGGGTGAACCGAAAGAAAATCATTTAACTGAAGAAGCCAAGCAGGCCAAATTTGCCTTAATTCAGGCCGAACTTAAAAAATGTGATGCAGTACTGGTGGCACACTATTATTGCGATCCTGAAGTGCAAGAGCTGGCAGAGCTGACGGGTGGTTGTGTATCGGATTCACTGGAAATGGCACGTTTTGGTCGTGATCATGCAGCGTCAACCTTGGTGGTGGCCGGGGTGAAATTTATGGGCGAAACCGCCAAAATCCTGTCACCTGAGAAAACAGTGCTGATGCCGACGCTGGAAGCCACCTGTTCACTCGACCTGGGCTGCCCGGTAGATGAATTTACCCAATTCTGCGATGCCCATCCTGATCATACCGTAGTGGTGTATGCCAACACCTCGGCTGCTGTGAAAGCCCGTGCCGACTGGGTGGTAACCTCAAGCTGTGCGGTTGAAATTGTCGAGCATCTCGATAGCCTGGGTGAAAAAATTATCTGGGCACCGGATCAGCATTTGGGGCGTTATATCCAGAAAAAAACGGGCGCAGATATGCTACTCTGGGATGGTGCCTGTATCGTGCATGAAGAATTCCGTGCCCGCGGGATTGCACAAATGAAAGCGCTTTATCCGGATGCAGCGGTGCTGGTGCATCCAGAATCACCAGAATCGGTGGTGGATATTGCTGATGCAGTCGGCAGTACCTCACAACTAATCAAGGCTGCCCAGACTTTGCCACATGAGCGTTTAATTGTGGCGACCGACCGCGGGATTTTCTACAAAATGCAGCAGGCGGTACCGAACAAGATTCTGGTGGAAGCGCCGACCGCCGGTGAAGGCGCGACCTGTCGTTCATGCGCGCATTGCCCGTGGATGGCTATGAACGAACTAGATGGGATTTTGCAGGTTTTACAGCAGGGTGATCAGGAAATTTTTGTTGATCCTACGCTGGCAGAACGCGCCAAATTACCGCTCGATCGCATGTTAAACTTCAGTGCGCAGCTAAAACGCTAAAAATTGATTGAAAAATGTCTAAAATGCTTGATAAATAAGCGGTTGAAGAGATTTTTCATATTTTTTTAAAGATAGGTGTTGACGTCCACGGGCGTCGCGCCTAGAATGCACACCGTACCGCACGATGTGCGATACACGAAAAGCTGAGATGAAACGGAGCATAGCACAGCCTGGTAGTGCACCTGGTTTGGGACCAGGGGGTCGTAGGTTCGAATCCTACTGCTCCGACCAATTTCTCAAGGCAACGATGTGTTTTTGGTATCATCGGTTAAGCGCTTGTAGCTCAGTTGGATAGAGCATCCGCCTTCTAAGCGGATGGTCACAGGTTCGAATCCTGTCAGGCGCGCCATTTTGGTGGCTTGGTATTGTAGAACTAATTGATGGTGGATGTAGCTCAGTTGGTAGAGCCCTGGATTGTGATTCCAGTTGTCGCGGGTTCGAATCCCGTCATTCACCCCAACTTTTAAAGTTGAAAATCGGAGCATAGCACAGCCTGGTAGTGCACCTGGTTTGGGACCAGGGGGTCGTAGGTTCGAATCCTACTGCTCCGACCAATTTCCCTAAAGTTGAAAGATAAAAGATGCCGCGTTAAGCGGTTTTTTTATGCCTGAAATTTAAGTCTGCGGATCAAATCTCCCCATAAAAAAGCCTCTGCAAGAGGCTGATTCTACAAAGTAGCAAAATACTTAAGGCACAATCACCACATTTACACGACGGTTCATCGCCCGGTTTTCAGGAGAGGTGTTTGGTACCAGCGGCTGTTCTGCACCGCGAGGAATCACCTGTAAATTTACTGGTCGAAAGCCTTGTTGCATAAAAATCTGTGCGACATTTTCAGCGCGTTCTCCGGACAACTTCAGGTTATAGGCCAGGTCACCGACATTATCGCTATGTCCAATAATTTTGACTTTATCCAGTTTGTATTTCAGCAACTTGCTCGAGAGTTGCTGTAAAGCTTGCTGGTTGTGCGCCTGGATCTCGGCCTGATCGAAACCGAACAGCAGTTTTTCTGGCAGGCCTAAGCTCCAGCCCTCACTGGTCAGGCTAAAGCCTTCCTGCTTGAGCATGCGGGCCTGTTTGTAATTAAGTTGCCCAGACTCATGCAGGCACTGAGGGTAGTCAGTGCAAGCAGCAGACAAGCAGTTTTAAAAATATGTTTTAACATGAATAAACTAACCTTTGGCCATGCGCCCGTGCTCTGCAAAAATGTACCAGTGTTGTGCGAGCTGCTTGGCCTTATACATGGCCATATCTGCATTATTGATCAGCATTTCAGGAGATGATGCTGACTGCGCGAGTGCGATGCCAATACTAAAACTGAAATAAATAGGATGATGATTAAAAATTAAAGGCTGGCGACAGCAGTGGAGTAAATTTTCACTTATTCTAATTAAATCATGATGATCTTCAATATTTTTTACAATAATTGCGAACTCATCACCACCGAGGCGGGACACAAAATCATGCTGGTTTAACGCTTGGCGCAAGCGTTTGGTCATTTCCAGCAGCACGGCATCACCGGCGGCATGGCCGTGGCGATCATTAATTTCTTTAAAGTTATCGTTATCAATAAACAGCAGGGCAATGCTGTCCTGCGTACCTTGGGCAAAACTCTGTGCCAGCATTTGATGGAAATATTCACGGTTAGGGAGTTGGGTCAATCCATCATGACGGGCCTGATGCGACAATTGATAATTTTCATGTTGTAGCGCCCGGGTTGAGGCTTCAATTTTGTCCAGCAGTTCATTTACCACGCGATTAATTTCCTGAAATTCGGAAATTTCAGACGAGGGGAGGCGTAGCTGATAATTTTTATTGGTGCTGATGGTCTGTGTGGTCTGTACCAGTGGATTGACCGCTTTCATCAAATGTCGGTAAACCGCATTTGCCGACCAGAACAGTAAGGCCAGCAGCAAAATAAAGCTAATGGTCAGCGCCAGTAGAATGGTATAGAAAAAACTGACATGGGTAGAGGCATTGCCATAGACCACCAGTTGTCCAAAATTTTGCTGCTGATGCTGAATCTGAACTGTCACCGGCTCACGAAAATACAGCCAGTCCAGTAAATACTGAATAAACGGTAACGCATTTTGATGATGATGAATGGTCGACAGGACCTCACCATTGGTTGCGATGACTTGAATCGAATGAATCGGATATTGCTCGGCATATTCAGTCAGAATCTTCTGAATTGTATAGGTGTCATGAAAGACCACAGCGGGCTGAATCCGCTCTGCCAGAGAGCCGGATAAAATACTCAAACTCTGTTTGGCATAACTTCCAGGGTGTAATTAGACACCACACAAAAAATACCTAGGCATAAACCAAAGGTCAGAATAAAAATCACCAGCTGGTACGAACGGAAAATACGTCGTAGCGATACTGCTTTGGGCTTATTCATGCTTTAGGCCCCCGTTTTTACCCAGTAATAATACCCGGGGGTCAATATGTACCTGCGATTGCGTCAGACTTTGCATATTCACCCTAAATGAATACTGCTGATTTTTCTTCTGGTAAAGGCAAAAGACGCTACCCAGCTCACAGGCTGAATTGGTGGTGCTAATGCTTAAGGCGGGATAACGCACTGTACTGTTCAGAATATTCTGTTCTTCACGTGGGCTTAGGTTGGAAAAGACAATGGCCTGACAACTGGTCTGTTTTAAATCGTCTAATTGTAGTGGGCTGATTTTATAAACATGCTGTGTGCTACGCTGGCTTTTAAATTGTTGTGCTAGCGCTGGATTATTCACAATACAAATATTCGGCGTGTTTTGCTCCCATTTGGCATAACTTAAAATGGCATACACCATTTGCGGTGCACCAGTGGTTGGGCTATTGGCATGGGCAGGGTGCAAAAATAAACACAGCAAAAAACACAGTGTTTTGTGTAAGGGGAGAGAAGGCATTTTTATAAAAAATTAAAAATAAAATTATGGCCGCAGTCTAACTAAAATAAAAATGAAAGAAAAGGATAAAAAATAAACTGAAAAACCTGAAATTGGTCATAAAAAATACAGTTAAGATATATTTCCCAAAATAATTAAAAATAGGGGTTGCGTCAGGTTTTATTTGCTCTATAATGCACATCCATCGGCGGTGATGTTGATAAAAACTTGTTGATAAACAAGGATTTAGCTAAAATGGTTGAGTTC
>NZ_VPBF01000031.1:0-34475 GCF_013418865.1 Acinetobacter sp. YH12117 | reverse complement strand
TAATGGAGAAATCTGATAGATATGTTTTACCTGAGAGACGGATGAGGAGTTACCCAAGAGTTGTAAAAGGAAAACCTCAAAAATACCCAAGAAAAAGCCAGTCAATCTCTTAACTGACTGGCATTACTCAACTGAGGGCTTTTTTAGGACTAAACACTTACTTTTTCTGAAACAGATACATCTGGTATTGCGCATTCAGCAGGAACTGATCCTGCTGCTCCAGCGCCTGACGGCGTTCCGGTTTGGCCTTATAGGCATATGGCGTCATCGCAATCAGATGTTTTAAATCGCTCTGATTTAAGCACATTGCTGCATCAACAACATCTTCACTGACCAACTCAAACACATCTTTTAGCTGTTCCACAAACTTCTGTGGTTCATGCACTTTAACTTCTTCAAACAAGGCTTCGCGCATCGCAAACAGATGCTGCGGTCCCGGGGTTACCACCATCAGATAAGCTTCCGGTTTCAGCACCCGCAGAATTTCCTCTTTCGGAATTGGGCTAAACAGACTGGTACACAGATCAATTGATTTATCCAAAACCGGCAAAGTCGCACCGGTTCCCACCACCCAGGTCACGTCTTTATTCAGTTTGGCGGCCACTTGCACTGCATTTTTGGCAATATCGACGCCCACACATTGCAGCACTTCAGCCTGCATGGCGTTGGTGTAATAGCCTTCCCCACAGCCAATATCAAGCAGGTTTTCAATACGCAGGCTGCGAATTTTCTCTACCACCGCCTGCTGCAGCGGTGCATAGTGTCCTGCACTTAAAAATGCCCGGCGCGCCTGTACAGACTCCGGAGTATCGCCCGGATTTTTACTGTGCTTATGTTGCACCACATGCAAATTGACATAGCCCTGTTTGGCCACATCATAACTGTGCTTGTTGTCACAGCGCCATGTTCGGTCGGTCAGGCTTAAGGGCTGACGACAGACAGGACACATCAGCAGGTTCATGTTTTTCTCCCAAGCTTGCTGCCATAAAAAAAGCCGGCAAGCGCCGACTTTTCAGTTCAATTTGCTTAGCGCAATTTTAAGGTCATTAAGCCTAAAACCACCAGCATAATTGTAATAATCCAGAAACGAATCACCACCTGGGTTTCACGCCAGCCTTTCTTTTCATAGTGATGATGCAGCGGCGCCATTAAGAACACGCGTTTATTACGCATCCGCAGTGAGCCGATTTGCAGGAAGACCGATATCGCCTCAACCACAAACACGCCACCCATAATCGCAAAGACGATTTCCTGACGCACCATCACCGCAATTGTGCCGAGCATCGCGCCTAACGATAAAGCGCCGACATCACCCATAAAGACTTGCGCCGGATGCGCGTTGTACCAGAGGAAGGCCAGACCGGCACCAATCATGGCGGCACAGATCACCACCAGTTCAGAGGCGTATTTGACATAAGGAATATGCAGATAATCGGCAAAGCGCACATCACCGGCCAGATAGGCAAATACACCTAAACCGGCCGCAACCAGTACAATTGGCATGATCGCCAGACCATCCAGACCATCGGTCAGGTTCACCGCATTGGAAGCACCATTAATCACCAGATAGGTAAAAATAATAAAGCCAATACCCAGTGGAATCATGGATAACGGAATGCTGAAATCTTTAAAGAACGGAATTAAGACATCCAGCATATCGGCGGTTTGCGCCGCGTTCGGCTGCTGTGTGGCAATATAGTACAGCGCAATACCTGCGCCCAAAGAGGCCACCGAAGTCCAGAAGAACTTCTTGCGTGCCGGTAGTCCGGCATTGTCTTTATAGCGGATTTTAATCCAGTCATCGGCCCAGCCAACCGCACCGAAGATCACCATAACCGCCAGCACAATCCAGACATAGGGGTTGGAAAGATCGGCCCAGAGCAGGGTCGAAATCCCAATCGACAGTAAAATCAGCACACCGCCCATGGTCGGGGTACCCATTTTTTTCGCATGCCCTTCTGGCGCAAACGAGCTGACTGCCTGACCGTATTTTAATGCCTGTAACTTACGAATCATCACAGGTCCAAGCAAAAGACCAATCCCGAGCGCTGTCAGGACACTCAGCAATGAACGTAATGTTAAATAACGAACCACCTGAAACGAGCTGTGATAGCCCGCAAGCTGTTCAAACAACCATAACAGCATTTAAAGTTTCTCCATCAATGCAGTCATCAACGTTTCCATATGGGTATAACGAGAACCTTTGAACAGGAAACTCATGGACTGAGGTTGATGTGTTTCGACTAGACTAATTAAAAATGGCAAGGCCTGTTCCTGATTCAAAAAGGCCTGGAGTTTTTTGCCGTATTGGGTACTGCGTGCCCCTTCCTGGCTGGCCGGAGCAAACTCGCCCACCGCCACCACAAAGTTCAGGCCTTTGAGCGACACTAGATCGCGGCCGAGCTTATAATGCTCAATTGCCGCCGATGCACCCAGCTCGCCAATATCACCGATGACCATGACCCGAATCCCCTCCTGCTGCGCCAGCACTTCACCGGCCGCCCGCATTGAGGTCGGGTTGGCATTATAGGTATCATCAATCAACAGATGCGCACCGTGCTGAATAAAATTCAGACGACCTTTGGCACCTTGGGCCTGTTCCAGTCCGGCTACAATATCATCCAGACCGATGCCAATCGCCAGCGCAAATGCCGCTGCGGCTGTGGCATTCTGGATATTGTGTTCACCAGCAAACGGTAAATCGACTGCACGCCCGCCTTGCGGGGTATGCAACTGGAAACGGGCCGATTGTGGCTGGAGTTCGATGTCGGTGGCAAACACATCCCCGCCATTACCAAAGCTGAGGCACTGTTCAGTGCGAACCGCCTGACGGATTGTGTCAGCAAAATCATCTGCGGCCGGTACAATCGAACATCCATCTGCCACAATATGCGCATAAATTTCAGATTTGGCCCGGCAGATGCCTTCACGGCCGCCGAACTCGCCCAAATGTGCGGTCCCGATATTAATAATTCCCGCTACCTGCGGCTGTACCAGCTGCGAAGTGTAATCAATTTCACCCTGATGGCTGGCCCCAAGTTCCATCACCGCATATTGATGTTCCGGACGCAGCTCCAGTAACATCATCGGTACACCTAAATCATTATTCAGGTTACCGCGGGTAATTAAGGTCGGCGCCAAGCGCGATAAAATACTGCCCAGCATTTCCTTGGTGGTGGTCTTGCCGCTGCTGCCGGTCAAGGCAATCACTTTCAGGTCGGGATATTGAGCACGACGATAAGCGCCCAAATGACCCAGCGCCAAGCGGGTATCCGGCACCACCAACTGGAAAATATCGGCATCGACCGGCTGGCTGACAATCGCTACCTGACAGCCGCTGGCTGCCACCTGTGCCACAAAATCGTGGGCATCAAAACGCTCACCTTTCAGTGCTAGAAAAGCATCGCCGGCTTCGGCATGACGGGAGTCGGTTAAAATCCGCTTAATTTCAGTGTTTGGCGCACGACCATTCAGCCAATAACCCTGGGTAGCCTGTTGTAACTGCGCTGCGCTCCACGGCGTTAGGACCGCAGTACTGGTGGTTGAAGTATGCATAAAAATTCCTGATTAGGCGGGATAAGCAGAGCTGGTAGCATGATGCTGGGCATCAATTGCAGCCTGTACTTCAACGACATCATCAAACCAGTGTCGCACCCCATCAATTTCCTGATAATTTTCGTGACCTTTACCGGCAATCACCACGATATCGCCCGGCTGGGCCTGCTTCACCGCAAACTTGATCGCTTCACGACGATCACGGATTTCATGATAGCTGTGGCCGCTAAAATCAATGCCCTGCTGCATGTCAGCAAAAATCTGGTCAGGCGATTCAGTCCGTGGATTGTCCGAAGTGAGCAAGGCGATATCGGCCTGCTCTAGCGCGGCTTGGGTCATTAACGGACGTTTGCCGCGGTCACGATCGCCGCCACAGCCAAAGACAGCCCAGAGCTGCTGCGATACATGCCGTTTCAGGGTAATTAACACCTGTTTCAAGGCATCTGGTGTATGCGCATAATCGACCACAAACAGACGTTCGCCATCACGAATCACCTGCATCCGTCCCGGTGCACCTTGCAGCTGTGGCGCGCTGGCAATTAAATCCGACAAGTCAAATCCGGCCTGCTCAACGGCAATCAGACTGGCCACCAGATTTTCCACATTAAAATGGCCCAGTAACGGACTGTGTACACGATAACGCTGCTGGGCGCTGATCAGTTCAAACTGCGCACCAGCCAGACTGTATTCGATATTCTGCACCTGATAATCCGCCGCTTGCGTGGTGGAATAAGTCAGGATTTTTGGTTGTGCCGGATTCTGACGCGCGGCGGTCAGCATAACTTCAGCAAAGGCATCATCCAGGTTAATGACCGCCACTTTTAAGCTGGCAAAACGGAACAGCGCGGCTTTGGCTTCAGCATAGGCCTCCAGCGTACCATGATAATCCAGATGGTCACGGCTTAAGTTGCTGTACACGGCAATTTCAATGCTACAGCCATTTAAACGACCCTGTTCCAGTCCATGTGAGCTGGCTTCAATTGCCGCAAATTCAGCGCCTTGCTGGGCATAGCTGTGCAGGGCCTGCTGGAGCTGTAAGGCATCCAGCGTGGTATGCGAAGAGGCTTCCAGATTCGGTAAAATGCCATTACCGGTGGTGCCCATCACCGCACACGGTTTGCGCTGTAACATCAGCAGCTCTGCTATCAGACGGGCGATGGTGGTTTTACCATTGGTGCCGGTAACCGCCAGAATACGTGCAGCCTGCAGCGGTTGGGTCGCGTGCAGATACTGTTTTTGCCACTGCCCCATTAAGTGACGTACCTCCGGTACGATCAGCTGATTCGGCAGGCCCAAATCGCTTTCTGCAATAATGGCCAACGCGCCACGCGCCAACGCCGCTTCGGCAAACTGGACGGTTTTTTCAGGCTGCGAAAAACTGGTCAGGGCAATAAAAATTTGCCCTGCTGTAACTTTGCGGCTGTCTAAGCTGAAGCCGGCAAAGGGTTGTGACATCCATCCAGCAACATGCTCAACGGTGTAAAGATCTTGAAATGTAATGGACATTCATCACCTATTTACTGGATTTGTGCTGTATCTAAAGGTTTATCTAAAGGTACATTCATTAAACGTAAGGATTCCTGCATCACCCGTGCAAACACTGGCGCAGCGACCAGACCGCCATAGTATTGACCGGTCGGGTTTTCTACCACCACAAACATGGCCAGACGCGGGTCACTGACCGGTGCAATTCCGGCAAACAGGGCGCGGTATTCATTTTGCGAATAGCCTTTGCGGTCGGCACGCAATTTATGTGCGGTACCGGTTTTACCGGCAACACGATAACCCGGAATATTGGCCTGACGCGCCGTACCGCCCGGTAAAGTCACCGCTTCCATCATCAGCAGAACCTGCTCGGCAATTTTCGGGTCAAGAATCTGCTCGCCCTGCACTTCGCCTTCCAACTTATACAGACTCAGCGGCAGTTTTTTGCCCTGATTGGCAATCATGGCATAGGCATCGACCAGTTGCAGCACGGTCGCATTCAGACCATAACCATAGGACATGGTTGCCACTTCAGAGACATTCCACTTGCTTGGCGGTAAAATCAGGCCGGCACTTTCACCCGGGAATTTCACAGCCGAACGCTGGCCAAAGCCCAAGCGTTTATAGAAGGTGGGCAAGGTTGAATAGGGCAAAGACAGGGCAATTTTCGCCACGCCGACGTTAGACGATTTCTGGATAATGCCAGCCAGGGTCAAATTGCCATAATTGCGGGTATCACGGATGGTATGGTTACCAACACGCATCGAACCACCCCCTAAATTGACCACAGTATTGGCCGAATATTTACCACTTTCCAGCGCCATGGCCACGGTAAATGGCTTCATGGTCGAGCCCGGCTCAAAGGAATCGACTGCCCCGCGGTTACGCATGGCATCTTTGTTCTCCAGGCCCTTTTTGTCATTCGGGTTATACGATGGCCAGCTGGTCATGGCTAGAATTTCACCGGTTTTCACATCGACTGCAATGGCTGTGGCAGAACGGGCATTATTGGCCACGCCGGCAGCGGTCAGTTCACGATACATGATGTATTGCAGGCGCGAGTCGATACTTAAAGTGATATTTTCACCGTGCTCGACTTCTTTAATCACTTCCGGATCTTTAACCCGGTTACCACGTTTATCACGGATAATTTGCTGTTCGCCATCGACCCCAGCCAGACGGCTGTTCAGCTGCATTTCCAGACCTTCAATCCCGGTGCCTTCACTATTGGTCAGGCCAATAATCTGGGCATTCGGCTGTGGCTGCGGATAATAACGCTTATAGTTTTTCTCGGTATAGACACCCTGGAAGTTGCGCTTCAGGATCAGCTCCGCCTGCTGTGGCGGTACTTCTTTTTGCAGCACCAGATAACGCGAACGCGGACGCTCATGCATTTTCTGATGCAATTCCTGACGGTCCATGCCCACCGCATCGGCCAGTTCATCCAGATTCAGGTTTTTATTGGGCAGTTGACGCTTGAGTTTGCGGTTATTCGGGTCTTTGGCCAGCTCAGCCATGGTGTCGTCATACAGCTCTTTGGCCTCAAAATAATCACGCGGATCAATCACCACTTTCATGATGGGGGTACTAATCGCCAAAGGCACGCCATGCCGGTCGTAAATCACGCCGCGCATGGCTTTGAGTTTTTCAGTTCTTAGAATATTGGCATTGGCCTTATTCTGCAGAAAATCATGATTGATAATCTGCACATAAAAGGCCCGGCAGACCAGCGCCACAAAGACCAGCAGCACCGTTCCCCACATCAGGTAGAAGCGCCACATATCGACATTTAAACTGCTTTTTTGGGTAACAGACTGCTGTTTTTTACCTGTTTGCTTCTTACGCGAATTTACCATGTACAGCCAGCCCTATTGTTTCTGTTCTGAAGTCGTCGGCAATGAAATCACCACAGTTTGTGCGGTGGGTGGTGAATACATGCGTAACTGGGTTACGGCACGTGTCCCGATCTGGGCGGTGGCACCAAAGGTCTGCTGTTCAATCAGCAGACGGCCCCACTCGGCATTGAGATCATCGCGCTCACGCATAAAAGAACTGAGCTGACGATAATCATGTCGATATTCAAACACCTGAAAGACCACCATGAGCGCACTGATAAACACCAGGGCCAACAAAATCAAATAGACGACCATTTTTTTCAGTCGTGACTGTTCTGTATTGTTTTCAACTGCTTTGGTTTTCATTCTTCGCCTGTTCAAGCTAACTTTTCAGCCACACGCAGCCACGCACTGCGTGAACGCGGATTGGCTTTGACTTCCTCTTCACTCGCACGGATACGAGCAATCTTTTTTAAACGGCGGGTATCTTGTTGTACTTGCGGCAGCCCCCAACCGGTATCTTCTGCCAAGCTTGATTCTTTTTGAATAAACTGTTTAATCAAACGGTCCTCTAAAGAGTGGAAGCTAATGACCGCCAGACGGCCTTCAGGCTTCAGCACTTCCACGGCCTGAGGCAAGAAAATATCAATATCTTCTAATTCTTTATTAATAGCAATACGAATGGCCTGAAATGTTCGCGTTGCCGGATGTTTATGCTTTTCCCATTTTGGATGGGCGGTTTTCACAATTTCGGCCAGCTGACCAGTGGTTTCAATCAAACCGGCATTTTTAATAGCTTTGGCAATACGGCGGCTATAACGTTCTTCGCCATATTTAAAAATAATATTGGCCAGTGCTTCTTCTTCAATCTGCAGCAGCCACTCCGCCGCGGTTTCGCCTTGCGAGTTGTCCATACGCATATCCAGCGGGCCATCCTGCATAAAGCTAAAACCACGTTCAGCCTGATCCAGCTGCGGAGATGATACGCCCAGGTCGGCCATCACGCCATCGACCTGTTCAATACCGCGTGCGGCCAGTTCCTGCTTTAAATCGGCAAAGCTGGCATGAATAATTTTAAACCGTGGATCTTGCTGTTCCAGTTCTGCTGCAACCGCTAAGGCCTGTGGGTCTTTATCAAAGGCATATACACGCGCATGTTCATCTAATTTGGACAGCAATAAACGGGTATGTCCACCGCGGCCAAAGGTGCCATCGACATAAATTCCTGTATTGCGTTCTGCCAGCAAGGCATCAACAGTTTCGTGGAGTAATACAGAAATATGCGACATAGGGATTCAATCAATACAGCCAAAATTTAACTGCACATTATTACCTTGTTTTGACAAAGCTCCAAACGACTTTTTGTACAGAAATATTACTTTTCATAGAGAAAACCGTTTTGTGATTTTGCCAAATATTCAAAAAGCCTCACAAGGAGGCTGTTTGAATTTATTTTTAACCAGTATGCAGACAATTAACGTTTGCTGCTATAAATCTGGTCGAAGATGGCGCCGTTCGCAAAGTGGGTTTGCTGCGCTTTGGCCCAGCCACCAAATACTTCATCAATGGTGAAGGTTTTCAATTTCGGGAACTGATGCGCATACTTGGCCAGTACCTTTTCATTGCGTGGACGATAGAAATGTTTGGCTGCCATTTCCTGTCCCAGCGGTGAATATAAATAGTTGATATAACCGGTTGCCAGCCACTTGTTGCCATTGCGCTCTACGGTACGGTCAACAATTGCCACTGAAGGCTCGGTTAAAATCGACATCGATGGATAAACAATATCGAACTTGTCTTTACCCAAGGTTTTCAGGGTCACCAGCGCTTCGTTTTCCCAGGTCAGCAGTACATCGCCAATGCCGCGTTCTGCGAAAGTGGTCATTGAGGCACGTGCTGCAGAGTCCATCACTTTAACGTTGTGATACATCTTGCTGACAAAATCTTTGGCTTTGGCTTCATTGCCGCCCGGCTGGTTCAATGCATAGCCCCATGCAGACAGGTATACCCAACGTGGCAGACCACCGGTTTTCGGGTTTGGGGTAATAATCTGTACACCCGGTTTGGTTAAATCGGTCCAGTCTTTGATGTGCTTTGGATTGCCCTTACGCACCATAAATACGATGGTTGAGGTATATGGTGCCGAGTTATGCGGGAACTCTTTTTGCCAGCCCGGCTGGATCTGGCCCGATCTGACGATTTCTTCAATATCGTTGGCCAGTGCCAGAGTCACCACATCACCTTTCAGGCCATCGACCACTGAACGCGCCTGTTTGCCTGAACCGCCATGGGACTGCTTGAAATTCACGCTTAAACCGGTGCGTTTTTTCCAGTAATCACCAAATGAGGCATTAAATTCATCATAGAATTCGCGTGTCGCATCATAAGACACGTTCAGAAATTGACGATCCGCTGCCTGGGCAGAATTGACCGTTGCCGCAAGGCCGGTTGCCAGCAAAGC
Source organism: Acinetobacter sp. YH12117 (assembly GCF_013418865.1). Taxonomy (NCBI): domain Bacteria; kingdom Pseudomonadati; phylum Pseudomonadota; class Gammaproteobacteria; order Moraxellales; family Moraxellaceae; genus Acinetobacter; species Acinetobacter sp. YH12117. The sequence goes on along the minus strand of NZ_VPBF01000031.1, from coordinate 25,139 downwards.
CGCTGAAAATAAAGCTTTAATTTGAGATTTCATGACAGCACAAATAGGTTATCTACATTAATGCTAACTATATGAAATAAAATCATAAATCGCAATTCAGAAAAATTTTTACTTTCGTTTTAAGATGGGCAATTTTTTCTTTTAATCATTTGTTTTTCTTTTAAAAAGCAGCATAACCGATGGGCCAAAATCAGGTTATAGCTTTTTATGGAATAGATATTCAAAAATATGAATAAACCCGGCTTTCAAACGCTTAACGAGATGTCCTGATTTAAAGCAAGATTAAGATGAGATAGCCCGCGCTTGATCCATTCACCTAAATACCCAGTTACATATCAATAAAATGCGAAACTTGCATAATTATATATAAAAAAATATGATATAAGATAAGTTTTGTTGCTAATCTTCACTTTCTCTTCACAGTTATTTGCTAAAACATGTACTCAACAGCGAAATGTGAATAGAAGTAACCAGTAACCTGACATTTTTTATATTTTTGTAAAAAGTGTGATGCAGTTCTTACTTTTTACATTTTATCTGTGGTTATATAGTAGCCACAACGTAAAAAAAATTAAATCCAAAACCAGTTTGGGGGAGTATCAGGATGAAACAGTCAGTCTATGTACTGTGTTTAAGTTTAGGATTGGGCCTGATGGCGCAAACCAGCCATACGGCAGTGGTTAAAAATACCCATACTGCGGTGAAAATGGTGCCGGCCAAACCCTCCCTCATTGAAAAAGCCCTGTTGCAGCAAAAAGAACAGTTAGGCACCACCAAAACAGACAAGCTGCAAGCCGATAATGACCTGAAAATGATGACGTCAATTAAAGCAGCGCCAACCCAGAATTTCTTTGCTTCACAAAACCAGCGTTTTAGCCGTTTTGTACAATCCTTCTTCAGCTCAAACCAGTCTTAATTGACCGGATTGAACTGAACCTGCGCGTGGCTGACTCCCCCCTCAAGCCGCGTGCTGTTGCAGCCTGATCATCGAATGCAGAATAAAGCATTAAGTGATCAGGCTTTTTCGTTATAATAGATTCCAATTTACATTCTGACTCATTACTGATTATGACTGTTCGTACCCGTATTGCTCCTTCTCCTACCGGTTTTCCGCATGTAGGCACTGCATATATTGCCTTGTTTAACCTGTGCTTTGCCAAACAGCATGGCGGCGAGTTTATTTTGCGTATTGAAGATACCGACCAGCTGCGCTCGACCCCTGAATCTGAAAAAATGATTCTCGATTCTTTGCGCTGGTTAGGCCTGAACTGGTCAGAAGGTCCAGATGTGGGTGGCCCACATGCGCCATACCGTCAATCGGAGCGTATGGACATCTATAAACAGTATGCCCTGGAACTGGTTGAAAAAGGTCATGCCTTCTACTGCTTCGCGACTGCAGAAGAACTGGACCAGATGCGTGCTGAACAGCAAGCACGTGGCGAATCTCCACGTTATGACGGTCGCGGTTTACAGCTTTCTGCCGAAGAAGTTCAGCGTCGTCTGGCGGCAGGCGAACCACATGTAATCCGCATGAAAATTCCAACCGAAGGCATCTGCAAATTTAACGACATGCTGCGCGGTGAAGTGGAAATTCCTTGGGCGCAAGTCGACATGCAGATTCTGCTGAAAACTGATGGCCTGCCAACCTATCATTTAGCCAACGTGGTCGATGACCATTTAATGCAAATCACCCACGTCATTCGTGGTGAAGAGTGGATTCCATCGGCACCGAAACATCAGTTGCTGTATCAATACTTTGGCTGGGATATGCCGGTACTGTGCCACATGCCGCTGCTGCGTAACCCGGACAAATCCAAGCTGTCAAAACGCAAGAACCCGACTTCAATCAACTACTATAAAGACATTGGCGTACTGCCAAAAGCCTTGCTGAACTATTTGGGCCGCATGGGCTGGTCAATGCCGGATGAGCGTGAAAAATTCACCCTGGCGGAAATGATTGAACACTTTGACATCAACCGTGTGTCTTTGGGCGGTCCAATCTTTGATGTGGAAAAACTGAACTGGCTCAACGGTCAGTGGATTAAAGCCCTTTCTCCGGCTGAACTGCTGGATACCTTGTTGGCCTGGAAAGCCGACCGCGCCAAGCTGGAAGAAATTGCTGCCGCGATCCAGCCACGTATCAACCTATTATCTGAAGCCGTGAACTGGTCTGCGCACTACTTCAACCATTTCCCAACACTTTCAAAAGAACAGTTTGAAAGCAAAAAACTGTCTGAAGAACAGGTGCGTCAAAGCTTGCAGTTTGCCATCTGGCGCCTGGAAAGTCTGTTCACCTGGAACAATGACACCGTGAGCCAGACCTTAATGGACTTGGCCGCACAAATGGAAATTAAACTGCGCGACTTTATGCCGGCATTCTTTATTGCCATTGCCGGTTCAACTGCCTCTACGCCAGTGATGCAGACCATGGTCACTATTGGTCCGGATTTAACTTTTGCCCGCCTGCGCCATGCGCTGGAAATTGTGGGTGGACCAAGCAAAAAAGAGCTAAAAGCTTGGGAAAAACTCAATGAAAGCTTAAAATTGCCGAAAAATGATGCAGTTGATGCAAGTTAATGCAGTTTTTTGTTGACGTGTGAGCATTATCTTCATAATATAGCGCTCACACAGACTGGGGCCATAGCTCAGTTGGTAGAGCGCTACAATGGCATTGTAGAGGTCAGCGGTTCGATCCCGCTTGGCTCCACCATGGTTTCATAATTGTGTTGCCTCAATAAGTCCCTATCGTCTAGAGGCCTAGGACATCGCCCTTTCACGGCGGTAACCGGGGTTCGAATCCCCGTAGGGACGCCATATTTAAGCTCACTTTTAAAGTGATCTGATAAAAAACCCAAGCATTATGACTTGGGTTTTTTATTGCCTGTTGTTTTATTTTGCTGTGCTTTTTTGCTTTCTGATGTATTCCGATTAAAATAAACCACAGATTAGAATTTTGGAGTTGTAATGCAATACCGTTGCCCGAAGTGTCAAAGCCCGAAAATCATGCCTGTTGCGCAAGCAGGCCAAGCAGCTCCACGTCCGGTGGTGCCAAAAAGCCTGGTATTTCTGATTCCAGCCATTTTTATTTTATTGCTGCTGGTGCTGATTAGTATTGCAATGTGGATTTTTGGTGATGGTGCGGGCACTACCCTGCAAACAGCAACCGTAATTGTCTTTGTGATCTGTTTAATTGCCGGCTTCATGTTCTATCGTGATTTGCCAGATTTTAAAATTTCAATGCAGGCTTTTATGCAAAACCAGAAGAAATGGAAATGCCGCGAATGCAACCATGAGTGGGAAATCTGATTTTTCTCATTGATTCAAACAAAGCTGCATCTGGCGTTGATAAGGATAGCCCTCAACGCCAGCCTATGATTATAAAAAGATAAAAATCATCTCCCTCAATGAATTGCTAAAAAGTATTGCACCACTTCCCGCGATCGCTGCACACCCTCCTTCTATAATTTATATAGCGCGACCAGGATAATGCTCACCTCTTTATAGCTCTCTATTCAAACTACATAAAAAAACCAGCCCGAAGGCTGGTTTTTTATGCATCCAAATTAGGGATTAACCACCAATTTTGCGATATTTCTGACGCTTGGTAATCAGGTCATCACCATCACGTTTACGACGGTATTCTTCGAATTCAGCATAGTTACCAGTGAAGAATTCAGGAGTTTCACCTTCGAATGACAGGATGTGCGTTGCAATACGGTCGAGGAACCAACGGTCATGCGAGATCACCATCACGGTACCCGGGAAGACCAGAATTGCATCTTCAAGCGCACGTAAAGTTTCGATGTCCAGGTCGTTTGACGGTTCATCGAGTAGGATGACGTTAGCGCCCATTTGCAGGATTTTCGCCAGTTGCAAACGGTTACGCTCACCACCTGACAATTGACCAACACGTTTTTGCTGATCTTGGCCTTTAAAGTTAAAGCGGCCAATATAAGCACGTGATGCAATTTCGTATTCACCAATACGTAAGATGTCTAAACCGCCAGACACTTCTTCCCACACGGTTTTGTTATCATCTAGCGTGTCACGAATCTGACCCACGTAAGCGACTTTAACCGATTCACCCAGTGTTACCGTACCGGTATCTGGCTGCTCTTCACCAGTCATCATACGAAACAGTGTGGTTTTACCTGCACCGTTCTCACCCACAATACCGACAATTGCTGCAGGTGGTACAGTGAAGGTTAAATCTTTATACAGGGTACGATCACCAAATGACTTGCTGATGCCTTCAACCTCAACCACCTTGTTACCCAAACGTGGACCAGGTGGAATGTAGATTTCAGAAGTTTCGTTACGCTGCTGGAATTCACGTGAGTTCAGCTCTTCAAAACGCTCCATACGCGCTTTGTTTTTCTTTTGCTGACCTTTAGCATTTGAACGAACCCATTCAAGTTCTTTTTTCAATGCCTTCGCAAAAGATTCTTCCTGCTTCTGCTCTTGCTCTAAACGCGCGTTCTTTTGCTCTAACCAAGACGAATAGTTGCCTTGATATGGAATACCATGTCCGCGGTCAAGCTCCAGAATCCACTCGGCAACGTTATCAAGGAAGTAACGGTCGTGGGTAATCGCCACGATGGTGCCCGGGAAGTCTTTCAGGAAACGTTCTAACCATGCAACAGATGATGCATCTAAATGGTTCGTCGGTTCGTCCAGCAGCAGCATGTCTGGTTTAGACAATAGCAAACGGCACAGTGCCACACGACGGCGCTCACCACCTGAAAGCTTAGTCACATCTGCATCCCATGCTGGCAGGTTTAATGCCGCTGCGGCTTGCTCCAGCTGGTTATTCAGGTTGTGCGCATCCCAAGTCTGAATAATGGCTTCCAGCTTTTCCTGCTCTTTTGCAAGCGCATCAAAGTCTGCATCTTCAGCCGCATATTCAGCGAATACTTCGTCCAGACGCGCCAATGCATCAAGGGCTTCACGTACCCCATCTTCCACATTACCACGAACGTCTTTGGTTGGATCGAGCGGTGGTTCTTGCTCAAGGTAGCCGATTTTAATCCCTGGCTGTGCACGTGCTTCACCAGAGAAATCTTTATCTACGCCCGCCATAATACGAAGCAAGGTCGATTTACCTGCACCGTTTAGACCAAGCACACCAATTTTTGCGCCTGGGAAAAATGATAAAGAGATGTCTTTTAAGATTTCGCGCTTCGGCGGAACCATCTTCGACACTCGGTTCATCGTATAAATATATTGGGCCACGTAGGACTCCTCAATAGAAAAACCAATTTCGGGGGCAAAACCGCCACCCCTACTCAAATGAGCGAAAAAATAATCGGCTATTATACCTGAAAGCCAGAAAAAGATAAGGGATCGGCCTCATCTTCCACGCTTTGTTACAACTCTTTAAAGTGTCCAAAATTCAGGTATACATTGCAGCCTTATCCGCCGTTGAAATTTTAAAATGAGGGCGTCTTTATGAAATTTAAAGATAATTGTTGCAGATATTTCCCTCTTTATTTCATAAATAGACCTGCTACACTTGATCAACATATAACTCACGCAAGATGAACGAAAAATGACGTATAAAGCTGAAACTTTGGCCATTCATGCTGGCTACACCCCTGAACCGACCACCAAAGCTGTGGCAGTGCCCATTTACCAGACCACCTCTTATGCCTTTGACAATACCCAGCACGGTGCCGATCTGTTCGATTTAAAAGTACAAGGCAATATTTATACCCGTATCATGAACCCGACCACGGCAGTGCTGGAACAACGCGTGGCAGCGCTCGAAGGTGGGATTGGTGCGCTGGCACTGGCATCGGGGATGGCTGCAATTACCTATACCATTCAGACCCTGGCCGAAGCCGGCGATAATATTGCATCAGTTTCAACCCTGTATGGCGGTACCTATAACCTGTTCGCACATACGTTGCCAAAACAGGGCGTCGAAGTCCGTTTCTTTGATTATCAGAACCCGGAAGCCTTACGCGAACTAATTGATGACAAAACCAAACTGGTTTTTGTGGAATCAATTGGCAATCCGCTGGGGAATATTATTGATTTAGAAGCCATCTCCCAAATTGCGCATGAATATGGCATTCCGGTGGTGGTGGATAACACGGTGGCTACACCGGTGCTGCAAAAATCCTTTGATTTTGGTGCCGATATTGTGGTGCATTCACTGACCAAATATATTGGCGGCCATGGCACTTCGATTGGTGGAATTATTGTCGATAGCGGTAAATTCCCGTGGGGTAAATATCCTGAACGTTTTAAATCTCTAAATACCCCTGACCCAAGCTATCACGGGGTGAATTATGTCGAAGCCTTGGGCGAAGCGGCCTTTATTGCCCGCGCCCGCGTAGTGCCGCTACGCAATACCGGTGCAGCGATTAGCCCACATAATGTTTTCCTGATTCTGCAAGGACTGGAAACCTTAAGCCTTCGTATGGAACGTCATACCGAAAATGCCCAAAAAGTGGCGGAATATTTACAGCAGCATCCAAAAGTGAAATGGGTCAATTACGCCGGCTTAAAAGATCATCCACAACATGCGCTGGCGCAAAAATATGTCAAAGGCAAACCATCTGCGATTCTGTCTTTTGGTGTGCAAGATGGCCGTGAAGGCGGCACCCGCTTTATTGATGCGCTGCAACTGTTTACCCGTTTAGTCAATATTGGCGATGCCAAGAGTCTGGCCTGCCACCCGGCTACCACCACCCATCGACAATTAAATGATGAAGAGCTGAAAGCGGCGGGTGTAAGTGAAGATATGGTACGCCTGTCAATTGGTATTGAACATATTGATGATTTGATTGCCGATCTGGAGCAGGCGCTGGCTAGCGTTTAATTATTGCAATTTCACGACAAACGGTCTGCTTTTGCGCTGCAATGGCAGACTTTTTGCTTTTTAAACATAGAAACAAGGACTTGCTTTTTCGAAAAATTTTAAGCAGAATTTACCAAACAACCCCAATACCCCATTAGAGTAATTACTCTAAAATAACTTTTAATTTCAATCACTTATTTTATGGCTTTTTTTAAACTTCGGTTATTATAATGCCCATCATAACAGCCCGAACCAATGAGATTGGGCGCAAAAATTCAAATAACAAAGACCATTGAGTCTGATCTTTTAATCAAGCAGGGATACAAGTGTGAAGGCAAAACTAGAGAAACTTTTCAAGAAAAAAGTAAATGGAAAAACCGTACTGATTACCGGTGCATCCAGTGGTATCGGACTGACCACCGCTTATCGTCTGGCAGAGGCGGGAGCGCATGTGCTGCTGGTGGCACGTACCCAGGAAACCCTGGAGCAGGTAAAAGCAGAGATTGAAGCCAAAGGCGGCAAAGCATCTATTTTCCCGTGTGATTTAAATGATTGGGAAGCCATTGACCAGACTTCAAAAGATATTTTAGCGTCTGTCGATCATATTGATATTTTGGTTAACAATGCCGGACGTTCAATCCGTCGTGCCGTGCATGAATCTTTAGACCGTTTCCACGATTTTGAACGCACCATGCAGCTGAATTATTTTGGTGCCGTGCGTCTGGTGATGAATATTCTGCCACAAATGATGGTACGTCGTAGCGGCCAGATTATTAACATCAGCTCGATTGGCGTATTGGCCAATGCGACCCGTTTCTCGGCTTATGTTGCCTCTAAAGCCGCATTGGATGCTTTTAGCCGCTGTCTATCGGCCGAAGTACATTCACACAATATTGCAATTACCTCCATTTATATGCCACTGGTGCGTACTCCAATGATCGCACCCACCAAAATGTATAAATATGTTCCTACCCTTTCACCGGAACAGGCGGCCGATTTAATCTGCTATGCCATTGTGAAACGTCCGAAGAAAATTGCCACGCATTTAGGACGTTTGGCTTCAATTACTTATGCGATTGCACCGGATATTAACAACAAGCTGATGTCGATTGGTTATAACCTGTTCCCAAGTTCATCGGCTTCGGTGGGTCAGCCACAAAAGCTGAACTGGGTACAAAAAGCGTATGCCCGTTTGTTCCCGGGTGAACACTGGTAAAACAATCCTTTTAAAGACCTGTCTAATGACAGGTCTTTTTATGTTATAAAACCCCTCATTTTGAACAGTTAAAGTAAGACTATGCGGACCTTTTCCCTTATTCTGCAATATGGGTGTTTTGCCTTTGCCCTGTTTCTGGGCTATCAGGTGGCGATGGCGCTGTATCATCAGGATTATGAGCTGATGGAGCTGATTGCCGATGTAGGCACGATTCTGATCTGTATTGATTTAGGTGTTTTTTTATTTTCTAGTAAAGCCGCCAATAAGCTGAGTTTGCAGGAATATGCCAAACAGTTGGAACAGCCGCCTACGCCACTGGTGAGTTTTACCCGCAAGCTGGGGCATTTGGGTATTATGCTGATTTTATGTAGCTGGATTGTGCCGATGGTCAATTAAATAGGGCAATAAAAAAACCTCCCAATTGGGAGGTTTTTTTAAGAGCTAAAGATTACTTCGAACCTTTAATGCCGGCTTGCAATAACAATGCACCTAAACCACCAATTTTATTGTCTTGTGGTTTGGCCGCTTGCGGCTTTTTGCCCTGAGGGCGATCACCCTGCGGACGCGCCTGTTGCGGACGTTTACCCTGCGGCTTACGTTCAGTACGCTGTTCGTTTTGGTCACGGCGTGGCTGACGTGGTGCTTTCGCTGCTGCAGCACCTTCCGGACGCATCGACAGGTTCACACGGTTACGCTCAACATCTACCGTTAAAACACGCACCTGAACAATTTGACCCGGTTTCACCACTTTATGCGGATCAGACACGAATTCATTCGCCAGTTCAGAAATATGGACTAAACCATCCTGATGCACACCAACATCGACAAATGCGCCGAAGTTGGTGACATTGGTGACCACACCTTCTAGCTGCATGCCTTCAGACAATTGCGATACTTCGGTAATATCATCACGGAATTTGGCAGTACGGAATTCCGGACGCGGGTCACGGCCCGGCTTTTCAAGTTCGCTCAGCACATCCTGAATGGTTGGTAAACCAAACTGGTCATCTACAAATTCTTCGGCATTGACCTGACGGATAATTTCAGTATTGCCAATAATGTCTTTTACAGTCGTTGCTTTGGCTTCAACAATTTTAGACACCAGCGCATACGACTCCGGGTGCACCGCAGAGGCATCAAGTGGCTCAGAACCATTTTGAATACGCAAGAAACCTGCCGCCTGTTCAAAAGTACGCTCACCTAAACGTGGCACTTTTTTCAGAGCCTGACGGTTATCAAAACGGCCATTTTCCTTACGGAAATCCACAATTTGCTGCGCGATTGATTTGTTCAGACCTGCGATATAACCCAGAATTGCTGCAGATGCCGTATTCACATCCACACCTACCGAGTTCACACAGTCTTCCACCACCGCTTCCAGGGTTTTGGCCAAACCAGTCTGGTTCACATCGTGTTGATACTGACCCACACCAATTGATTTCGGATCAATTTTCACCAGCTCTGCCAATGGATCTTGTAAACGACGGGCAATGGATACTGCACCGCGAATCGACACATCCAGCTCTGGAAGTTCTTGAGAAGCCAATTCAGAAGCAGAATAAACCGAAGCACCTGCTTCAGACACAGAAACGCGAGTCAGTTTCAGGTCACTGTTTGCTGCCATCATTTCAGCTACTAGCGCTTCAGTTTCACGGCTTGCGGTACCGTTACCGATCGCAATCAGGTCGACATTGAACTCGCGGCATAAACGTGCCAGCTCGGCCAGTGAACCTTCTTTATCATCTTTTGGAGCAAATGGATAAATGGTGCTATGTGCCAGTACATCGCCTGATTCATTCACGACTGCCAGTTTCACACCGGTACGGATGCCCGGGTCAACGCCCAGCGTCGTACGTGCGCCAGCAGGTGCAGACAGCAGCAGATGACGTAAGTTTTCAGCAAACACCTGCATCGCTTCTGCTTCAGCCGCCAGACGTTTTTCAGTCAGCAATGAATGCTCGATGGTCGGACGGACTTTACCCAGCCAGAACAGTTTTGCGGTCTGCTTTAAATAGTCCTGACGCGCTTGTGGCTGCACGGTATCTAAGTTGTATTCGGTTTCAATACGTGCCAGTGGCGCTTCATCTTCACCATCAACTTTTAAGCCCAGCACGTTTTCCTGACGGCCGCGCAGCATGGCCAGCAAACGGTGCGATGGTACTTTGTTCAGGCTTTCAGAGAAATCGAAGTAATCACGGAATTTTTTACCGACTTCTTTTTTCTCATCACTGGCCACCAGACTTTTCAGCACAGCAGTTTTGGCAAAGGTTGCTTTCAGTTCAGTGGTGAGTGCAATATTTTGCGCCCAGTCATCAATTAAAATATGCTGAATCGCATCGAGCTGGCTTTCCAGGTCTGGATAATCTTCATGGCTAAAGCCGGCAAGCGCTTCTACTGGATCAATCGCTTCTGCAAAGATTTTCTCTGCGATTGGACCCAAGCCGGCTTCTTTGGCTTTAAAAGATTTGCTGGTACGTTTTGGACGGTACGGCGCGTAAATTTCTTCTAAGGCATTTTTAGTTTCAGCCGCATTCACACGTGCCAATAAATCATCAGATAATTTATTTTGTTCTTTGAGTGATTCAATCACTTTTTCACGGCGTTCAAACAAATCACGCAAATACGCTAAACGTGTATCGAGCTGGCGAAGTTGCGTATCGTCTAAGCCCTGCGTTACTTCTTTACGGTAACGTGCAATAAAAGGAACACTGGCACCTTCATCAATGAGTTTGATGGCAGCTTCTACCTGATTTGGACGTACGGCAAGTTCTTTTGCCAACTGCTGAACTAAGTCAGTCATCGTGTTTGATCCCACAAGGATAAGTACTAAATGGCATGATTATAAAGACCAGGCCCATAAAATCCACAATTGTTTTATGAAATTTACAGATGGCGATTCTTGCCAATTCGCAGATATTTCACATTTTTGCGGTAAATTCATCATTTCAGGGCCTTTTCTTCCCCAAATTGTGGGATTTATCTTCTATCATAGATGTATATATTTGGTATCTATGTCTTGATTTTAACTGCAATATTTGTTGCTTTAGAGCATAGTCAAGGCATACAGATGAATCGTATACTCAAAGTCAGTGAAAGCTTTGCATACGACCACAATAAAGAATAAAGGAGCACATCATGAGTTTAGTTGTACCTGCTGAAAATACAGATGCCGTACATACCGAAACTGACCGCGTTGAACGCATTCTCGTTGTCGATGATGATGTGCGTTTGCGTACGCTGTTACAGCGTTTTCTGGAAGATAAAGGTTTCGTGGTCAAAACTGCCCATGATGCTACGCAAATGGATCGCCTGTTACAACGCGAGCTGTTTTCCCTGATCGTGCTCGATTTCATGCTGCCGGTTGAAGATGGCCTGAGCATTTGCCGCCGTTTACGCCAGTCCAGTATTGATACGCCAATTATCATGCTGACCGCACGCGGCAGCGACTCAGACCGTATTGCCGGCCTTGAAGCAGGTGCCGATGACTATCTGCCAAAACCGTTTAACCCGAATGAACTGTTAGCGCGTATTCGTGCCGTATTACGCCGCCAGGTGCGTGAAGTCCCAGGCGCACCAAGCCAGCAGATGGAAGTGGTCAGCTTTGGACCGTGGGCGCTAGATCTTTCGACCCGTACCCTGACCCGTGAAGGTCAAGTCGTGACTTTAACTACAGGCGAGTTCGCAGTGTTAAAAGCGCTGGTACAACATCCTCGTGAACCGCTGACCCGCGACAAGCTGATGAATCTGGCGCGTGGCCGTGAATGGGGCGCAATGGAACGTTCGATTGATGTGCAAGTGTCTCGCTTACGCCGCCTGATTGAAGAAAACCCGGCACGTGCGCGTTATATTCAAACGGTGTGGGGTGTGGGTTATGTCTTTGTTCCAGATGGTGCGGAATAAAGCTCACTCATCGAATCTATGACGGAGTCTTACGGTCTATTCCCCACTGATGGGATACAACCTGCGGTTCGCCTTACTTTTGTTTCGGCAAAAGTAAGCAAAACCATTGTCATCCGCAAAACTCGGCAAATTCCGTCATTTCAACCAATATTTCGCAGAAACATAAGTAATTTACTTGAGTCCTGCCTCAAACAGTTGCGGATGACCTAACGCGTATCCAATTTTGGGGGAGAACTTTCCCTTTTTAAAAAGGACTCATTGTGAAACTCGACCCCATCGATCCACAAGACTTTACCGACTTTGAAACCTATTCAGAACGCAAACGCACGCCGTGGGAACGCTTTCTGGATAAAATCAAACCGCGCTCGGCTGCCATGCGGACCACCGTGCTGGTGTTGTTTGTGGTGATTTTCAGTCTGTTTATGTCCCTGTGGTTCTTTTGGCGCACCCTGTATCTGCCGGAAATCCAGCAACATGCCCGTTATCTGGCGGTTGAACTGGAAATTCTGAACAATCCGGAATTACGGATTTTCCATAATGATGCCGAAGTCGATGTGGATGCCTGGCTAAAAAACCGGGTCGGGATTGAATACATTACCGATCCCAAGGAATATCCAAATGTCCGTGACAAGGTTATTGCCGAATTCTTTACCCGACAAATCGAGAAAAAACTGGCCAATGAACTCAAAGCCGATGATGTAACCGTGTATTTCCAGTTCAAGCCCAGCCCACGTATCTGGATTCAAACGCCGGAAATGAACGGCCACTGGGTTCGTGAACCATTAAAAACCTATGCCAACTACAGCCCGGAACTGGTGTTTGGCTGGCTGCTCGGCATTCCACTGCTGTCTGCCATTATTATTCTGACCCTAGTGCGTCAGCTAAACCGGCCATTACGCCGTTTGCAGGAAGCCGCCAATACCTATAGTCAAACCGGTAAAGCGCCTTATCTGGAAACCAACCACGGGCCGCTAGAAATCCGTCAGGTGAACCAGGCCTTTAACCAGATGATTTTTACCCTGGAGCAGACCGAGCGCGACCGCCGGATTATGCTGGCCGGAATTTCGCATGACCTGCGCACACCCCTGACCCGGATTCGCCTGAGTGCAGAAATGATGCCGGATGAAGACTTTTTAAAAGAAGGCCTGATTTACGATGTCGAAGATATGGACGCCATTTTGGACCAGTTCATTTCCTATATGCGTGATGGCTCGGATGAAGAACTGCAAGATACCGATTTAAATGCCTTGTTACAGGAACTGGTGATCCAGTTTAAACCGCTGGACATTCGCTTTAGCCCGGAAGAATTACCGATTTTGCAGGCACGTAGCCTGTCGCTGAAACGTTTAATTGGCAACCTGATTAACAATGCCAAGCGTTATGGCACCGAACCGATTGAGCTATCTGCCAAGGTACAGGAACAGTTTATCTGCATTAGTGTGGCCGATCATGGGGAAGGCATTCCTGAAGATCAGATTGAATCTTTAATGCAGCCTTTTGTGCGTGGGAATGCTGCACGTACCGTCCAAGGCAGCGGTTTAGGTCTGGCCATTGTGAAACGGATTGTCGATATTCACCAAGGCGAGCTGATTATTCGCAATCGCGAGCAAGGTGGACTCGAAGTCATCATCTCTTTACCGCTGCCCGAACAGCCAGATGATGAAAAAAACAACAGCAGCACTCTAGAAAAAATTAAGCAAAGTATTACAGAACATTTCTAAATCATGCTTAAACATTGATCAATCAGTTCTTGGTAAAGATTTGGCTTTTAATTTTTATTATTGAATTTTCAACAAGATAAAAAGCATCAAATATATTTATACCTGCATTTTTTGAAAAAATTAGACCTTAGCCTAACAGGTATGCAAAATGGCTTTTTTGATGGGTACAATCGCCATCAGTTCTGATTTTTCAAACGAGAGTAAACCATGTCCCTAGATCGCATCCGTTTAGCTTCCCTACATGACAAGGTTATGAGTGCGGAGCAAGCTGCTCAATTCATCCAAGACGGTATGACTGTTGGTATGAGTGGCTTTACACGTGCCGGTGAAGCGAAAGCTGTTCCTTTGGCTTTAGTGAAACAAGCACAAGCGAATCCTCTAAAAATTACATTAATTACTGGTGCGAGCTTAGGGAACGATCTCGACAAACAACTGACTGAAGCCGGTGTACTGGCACGTCGTCTGCCTTTCCAAGTGGATAACACTTTACGTAAAGCCATCAACAAAGGCGAAGTCATGTTCATCGATCAGCACTTGTCTGAAACAGTTGAGCAAATGCGTAACCAGCAGCTGAAAAAGCCAGATGTAGCGGTAATTGAAGCCGTTGCAATTACTGAAGATGGCGGCATCGTGCCAACCACTTCTGTAGGTAACTCTGCAAGCTTTGCAATTTTTGCTGAAAAAGTCATTGTTGAAATTAACACCAACTTAAGCCCGGCATTTGAAGGCTTACACGACATTTATATCCCGACCTATCGTCCAACCCGTCAACCAATTCCATTGACCAAAGTTGACGAGCGTATCGGTACTCAAGCAATTAACATCGATCCTGCAAAAATCGTTGGTATCGTATTTAACAGCGAATTACATGACTCTCCATCAACTGTCACTGCACCAGATGACGAGACTCAATCAATTGCCAACCACTTGATCGCATTCTTTGAAAAAGAAGTAGCTGAAGACCGTTTACCGAAAAACCTCGGTCCTTTACAAGCAGGTATTGGTTCAATCGCTAACGCAGTATTGACCGGCTTGAAAGAATCAAACTTCGAAGACCTGATCATGTACTCAGAAGTACTGCAAGACTGTACTTTCGAACTGATTGATGCCGGTAAAATGAAGTTCGCTTCAGGTTCATCTATTACCCTGTCTGCGAAATACGGCGAAAAAGTATTTAACAACCTGGAACAGTACAAAGACAAACTGGTTCTGCGTCCACAGGAAATTTCAAACCATCCGGAACTAGTACGTCGTTTAGGTATTATCGGCATCAACACTGCGCTTGAGTTCGATATCTACGGTAACGTGAACTCCACTCACGTATGCGGTACCAAAATGATGAACGGTATTGGTGGTTCAGGTGACTTCGCGCGTAACGCTCACCTGGCCATCTTCGTGACCAAGTCTATTGCCAAAGGCGGTGACATTTCATCTGTTGTTCCATTTGCATCGCACATTGACCATGCAGAACACGACGTTGACATTCTGGTGACTGAACAGGGTCTTGCCGATCTTCGTGGTCTGGCACCGCGTGAGCGCGCTCGTGCGATTATCGACAACTGTGCACACCCAATGTACCGTGATGCATTAAACGACTACTTCGACCGCGCATGTGCAAAAGGCGGCCACACTCCTCACCTGTTACGTGAAGCGTTGGCTTGGCACAGCAACTTCGAAGAAAATGGTCACATGCTGGCCCAAGAAGCAGCGGTAAAAACGGCTTAATCTCGGCCTGAATCAGATCTAAAAAAACGCTCCTCTGGAGCGTTTTTTTATGGTTGGATAGTTTCCCCTATCACGTCATCTATTATCGGGTCGGGTTGCGTAACTGTGAGCTGATATCGGGGAACAAGCTATTGCCCAGATTCATCTCATAATCGACCACGCCTAAAGAGATATTGGGTAAATCAAGCTGGATCTGTCCATCCGGGCCACGAAATGGCGCCAGCAGGGTTTCCAAGCCACGTAACGGGTTATCCGACTGCAAACCGGCGGCAATCGCCAGAATATGCTGCTGCAACGCCGGAGAAAGGTGATCCATATTGACCGGTTCTTTGGCCGGCATGGTAATCAGGACAGGCGGGTCCGGGTCAATGACCCGGTTTTGAGTGTCCTGCTGAATTTGCATGATCCGATGCTGTAATGCCTTACGCTTTGCACGATCTTCCTGATACGGAATAAAGCCCACTTCCTGACGTAGTTCAGGTTCTGCCATGACCTGAAGCGTTGCTAGACGCTCGGGTTGCGCCCAGACCGACGTTGAGCCGATTCCCAGCATAATCATTACAGTCGAGGAGAACATCTGAAAGCGCGTCATACACGGCCTCCTGAACAGTAATGAAACATGTCTCTCTATTAAGCGCCAGAATGCAATCTTATTCAGCAGGATTCGTGTTATTGAGCTGTTATTAGCGTAACTGTGTTCCCGATCTGATCAGACCCAGTGAATCTTGAAGATGAACGATGAACGATGAACGATGAAAGATCATGCTGCCATTTTTAAATGCCATAAAAAAAAAGCCCCTGCAATGCAGGGGCTTTTTGAATATGGTGGCGAGACCCAGGATCGAACTGGGGACACACGGATTTTCAATCCGTTGCTCTACCAACTGAGCTATCACGCCGATGCCGTGTATTAAGCCGCATCTGGGGAAATTAGTCAATATAAATCATGACATTTTTATTTAATCGAGTATTTTTTACCCAAAAAAAATCCCTGATGGGATCAGGGATTGAAAACGTTTAAACGTTTGAATATGGTGGCGAGACCCAGGATCGAACTGGGGACACACGGATTTTCAATCCGTTGCTCTACCAACTGAGCTATCACGCCGATGACGCGTATTAAACAATCTCCGCCCGGTGCCGTCAAGCAGCTTTTGCATAAATTCAAGTATTTGTTTACTTTTACAGCATTTTGTACGCTGTCTGCTTATTTTTTAAGTGAAACGCCCGCGATTCCAGCCATTTGCAGGCCAGCAGATAAAAAAAGAGAGGCGATTAGCCTCTCTTGAATTTCATTTTAACTCGCTTAGAGCTTGTCCAGATGTGCCAGACAACGGTGAATTGCGCCACAGCCCGGTTCAAACTGATTCACGCCTTTGGCTTCTTCCATGCGGCAGACTTCACTGACCAGACGCTCGGCCACACCACGACCACGATTGGCCGGATGCACCACAATATATTCCAGGGTCCTGCTTTCGCCCTGCCCGGTACACCAAATTGCACCAATTAATTTTGTATTAAATTCTGCGGTATAAAGTAGGGTATACTGGTTCAGATGTTGCTCGAGTTGCTCTACCGCATCCTGGCCATCACCAAACTCCGGACTGGTGTCATACAGTCGCTCAAGCTGGCTGCGCACTTCATCATTTTCCAGTGAAGTATAAGCATGTACGGTAATAGGCATTGATTAACCCTCCTGAGCAATCTAATATGCTGGGACTTCGTCGCAGCGAAACATTTTTACATCCATCATTTTTAACGTTTTTTGAGGAACGTGTCCATGACAGAGCGTATCAGTGAAGTGGTAAGAAACACTAACGAAACCAAAATTCGAGTTCGTTTAAACCTCGACGGTACCGGTCAAGGCACACTCAACACTGGTATTCCATTTTTAGACCATATGATTGATCAAATCAAGCGACACGGTTTGTTTGATATTGATATTCATTGTGATGGCGATCTGGAAATTGATGACCACCATACCGTAGAAGACTGTGGTATTACCCTGGGTCAGGCCTTTGCACAGGCACTGGGCGATAAAAAAGGCTTAAAGCGTTATGGTCACTTCTATGCCCCACTCGATGAATCTTTAAGCCGTGCCGTGGTTGATTTATCTGGTCGTCCGGGCCTGTTTATGGATGTACCATTTACCCGCGCCACCATTGGCCGTTTTGATGTCGATTTATTCTCTGAATTCTTCCAGGGCTTTGTGAACCACTCGCTAATGACCGTACACATCGACAACCTGAAAGGCAAAAACAGCCACCACCAGATTGAAAGTGTGTTTAAAGCATTTGCGCGCGCACTGCGTATGGCCTGTGAAATTGATCCACGTGCTGCCAATACTGTGGCATCGACCAAAGGTACCCTGTAATGACCCGTATTGCCCTTCTTGATTATGGCATGGGGAATTTGCACTCTGCCGCCAAAGCTTTGGAACACGTCGGTGCTACGGTGGATGTCACCAATGACCCGAAACTGATTGCCCAGGCCGATAAAATCGTGTTTCCGGGTGTCGGCGCCATGCGCGACTGTATGCAAGGCATGCATGAAGCCGGGATCGATGAGGTCGTGCGTCAGGCGGTGTTTAATAAACCGGTACTGGCCATTTGTGTGGGTATGCAGGCGCTGATGCAACATTCCGAAGAAAATGGCGGTGCCGATGCACTGGGTATTTTTGAAGGGGTGGTAAAACGCTTCCCGGACGTTGAAGGTCTAAAAGTGCCACACATGGGCTGGAACCAGGTGCATCAGGCTGACCCGAGCCATCCAATGTGGAACAACATTGAACAGGATGCGCGTTTCTATTTCGTGCACAGCTTCTATGTCGAGCCGAAAGACAGCGCGATTGTGGCAGCGACCTGTGACTATGGTCTGCAATTCTGTACCGCCCTGCACAAAGACAACCTGTTCGCGACCCAGTTCCACCCGGAAAAAAGTCATACTGCCGGTCTGCAACTGTTAAAGAACTTTGTCGACTGGAAGATTTAAATCACTTCTTCTATTGTGCAAGATGTATAAAGCCGGGTTCGTCCCGGCTTTGTTTTTAGCTATTTTTTATTTCTTTCTTTTTTAAGCAATTTTTAGTAATATTTGACTGCTTTTTATACAACTCAATAAAAATAAAACAGGTAATTCAAAGATGCATAGCACCACTCATACCCAACACATCACGACACAAGATTCGGCACTCAGCGCGGCGGGGCGTTTTGGACGTTTCTCCTATCTGGCCTGGAACTGCCTGATTGCACTGTTAATGATTCCGGTTTTTCTGGTTTTGACCCTGCTCTTTCCCGGGCTGATGAATATTGATCCTGCTGGCGGCATTCCGCTCACCCCACTGGTGCTGGGCGCACTGATTTATCTGGGGGTGTTATATCTGATGTTTATTTTCACCATCCGCCGTCTGCATGACCGTAACCATACCGGCTGGCTATCGTTACTGATGCTGGTTCCAGTGGCCAACCTGTTGCTGATGCTGTATCTGTTTTTCGCCCCGGGTGACCAACGTGTTAACAGCTATGGTCCACCACGTGCTACGGCTGGCTGGGAAGCGGCGCTGGCCTGGATTTATATTATTCTGTTGGTGCTGCTATTTGCTTTCGCCATTTTTGGTGCAGTACTGGCCTAAAAGGTCCCGCTTGCTTAAAATAAGGCCTGACAATTCAGGCCTTATTTTTATCGCCAGCCCAAGGAAAAGATGGCATGAGCTTATCTTCAACATCATCCCATATGCCCTCTTCCAGCCAGCTGGAACAGCTGCCGCGCTTTCAAAGTCTGCCACCCTCTAAAATTCATCTGATTCAAACGCTGGCCGAATGTCAGCACTATGCGCATGAACTGAATATTGCAGCGGTACTCGGCTTTGATTCGGAATCTAAACCGATTTTTAAAAGTGGCGAAGTGTCGGATGGCCCGCACCTGATTCAGCTGGCCACACTAGATCGGGCCTATCTATTTCAGATGAATGAGGAAATCTGGAACTTTCTTAAGCCAATCTTCGCCAACCGTGACCAGATTAAAGTCGGCTTTGGCCTGAAAAATGATGCCCATCTATTTCGCAAAAAAGGCGTAGAACTGAACAGTGTGCTGGAACTGTCCAAATGCTTTCACAGCTTTGGCTTTAAAAACCCGGTCGGATTAAAACATGCCATGGCGCTGCTGTTTCAGGTCTATTTTCCCAAAAGCAAACGGCTCAGTACCTCGAACTGGGCCAATCCGGTATTAAGCACAGCACAAATGGAATATGCCGCCGCCGATGCTTATGCCCCGGTACTGGTTTTTGAAGAATTGTTGCGTTTGGGCCTGTTGCCGAAACAGATTCCCAATACCTCGCTCAAACTCAGAATCCGGCCATCTAAAACCCCGCCCTAAACCGCTTTGAAGATCAAGCTGCACAGACAGCCGGATTTTCTTCATCGAACCTTTGTTGACCGCCTGACACAGCACAGGCTGTTTTTATTTTTGCATGCAAATATAGCATTTAGAAAATTTTCGTTTATTGCTAAGATGGGCGGCAAGAAATTTAACCGATGAAGCAAGGAGCGAAAGCATGCTGATCATCCCTGCAATTGACCTGAAAGATGGAAAATGTGTCCGTTTAAAACAAGGTCGTATGGAAGACGATACCGTATTTTCTGATGATCCGGTGGCCACTGCACAGCATTGGGTCAATGAAGGTGCGCGTCGCTTGCATCTGGTCGACTTAAATGGCGCTTTTGCAGGTACCCCAATCCATAAACCGGTGGTCGAGGCCATTGCCAAAGCACAGCCAGACCTGCCAATTCAGATTGGTGGCGGTATTCGCTCGTTTGAAACCATTGAACATTACCTCGATGCAGGCGTGTCTTTTGTGATTATTGGCACCAAAGCCGTTCAAGAGCCAGAATTTGTCGAAGAAGCCTGCAAAAAATTCGCCGGGCATATCATTGTGGGCATTGATGCCATGAATGGCATGGTCGCGACCGATGGCTGGGCCAACGTGACTGAAGTGAAAGCCACCGATCTGGCCAAACGTTTTGCCGATGCCGGTGTCTCCAGCATTGTGTATACCGACATTGCCCGTGACGGCATGATGCAAGGGGTAAACGTCGAGCAGACTGTGAATCTGGCGCAATATTCCGGTTTACCAGTGATTGCTTCTGGTGGCGTGACCAATCTGGATGATGTCCGTAACTTAAAAGGCCAGCCAGGCATTTTAGGCGCGATTACCGGTCGTGCCATTTATGAAGGCAGCCTGAATTTGCGTGAAGCGCAATTGCTGCTGGATGAGCAAGCCCTCTAAGTGCTGCTGTCAGAAAGAGGTCTTCGGGCCTCTTTTTTTATGCCCTCACCGGGTTGATGTCTTTTTTGAATACTCGCTGATCTGCCATGTCTGATGCCCCTGTGAACCTTAAAACCACACTTAACAGCAAAGCGCCGCAACTGGCCCTGATCATGATTACCATGCTCTGGGGCGGTACTTTTGTGGCAGTCAAGCTGGCGCTGAATTATGCCAGCCCGATGTTTTTTGTCGGCTGCCGCTTTGCCGCCGCTGCACTGGCGGTCGCGCTGATTTCACTGCCGCATTTACGCGGTATGCAAGTCAAAGAACTCTGGGCCGGTGCATTAATTGGGGTCAGCCTGACTGTCGGTTATGGTACGCAAACCGTGGGGCTGCAGACCATCAGCAGTAGCGAATCGGCATTTTTAACCGCGTTATATGTGCCGCTGGTGCCGATCTTGCTGTGGCTGCTGTTCCGGAAACGGCTGCACATCATGATCTGGCTGGGCGCAAGCTGTGCCTTTATCGGGCTGGTTTTACTGACCGGCAATGGTTTGGGGCAGCTACAGCTGAGTTTTGGTCAGCTGATTACCCTGCTCGGCGCCATTGCGATTGCACTGGAAATTATCCTGATCAGCCATTTTGCCGGACGGGTTAATCTGCAACGGGTCACGGTGATTCAACTGCTGTTCGCCTCCCTGTTTGCCTTTCTTGCCATGCCACTGGTCGGTGAGCAGCAACTGCCGCAATTTTCCTGGATGTTGCTACTCTTGGCTGGCGGTTTGGGGCTGGCCAGTGCCTTGGTTCAGCTGGTGATGAACTGGGCGCAGCGCGCAGTCAGCCCGGCACAGGCGGCAATTATTTATGCCGGAGAACCGGTATGGGCTTCGCTGTTTGGCCGTCTGGCCGGCGAGCGTTTACCGTTTATGGCTTTGGTCGGTGGTTTTCTGGTGGTGCTGGGCGTGATTATCAGTGAATGGAAACCGAAATTTCTGCGTCAGAAACAGCAGCACACGCCATCAGCGAGCGATCTTCCGGACTAAATTTTAGGAAGATCGGTCTGATCATTTAAGCAATTAAGAATACATCGGCTCATTATCATTCAGGCGCATAATACCGCGAATAGCCCGATAGACAATCCACAGCCAAGACAGGCCAATCACCGCCAGACAGAAGGCCGAAGCACCAAAAATGACCTGGGCAAAGCGGTTCGGGTCTTCATCAATAAAGAAAATAAAAAAGAACGGCACAAAGGCCACAATATTCCAGAATAGATACCACCAGAAGCTGCGAATTTGCCAAGTAAAGTGGCTTTCAAAAATCGAACCGCGTACCGCGCCGCGTTTTACATAATTGATGATTAGCGCGACGATTGCCAGCAAGCCGGCACTAAAAATCGCCACGATATACAGAAGGTACAGAATAAAAGTCAGACTACGATTCGGGTCACGGTCAATGGAAGTATTCATATTGTTGTCCTGCACTCCCCGCCCCGCTATGCTCAGAGCGTCAACAGATTAAAAGGAGAAATAAACCATAAAATCAAAAGAATGTTTAAGCCGATTGTACAAAAATAAATTTTACGAAAAGGTTGTTTTTGTGTTTTATGTCGCATTTTTTCCTGTGCCAGCCAGGCCGCCGGCCAGCCCCCCAGAGCCGAAACCAGATGCAGGCTCTGTTCCGGAATCCGGCGGTGACCGAGTTGGGCCGCTTCCTTGTCTTGTGCATACAGCCAATAGCTGAGTGCATTCATCAGGCTAATCAATAACAGCAGCAAGCCGTGCAATAAGCCGGTCAGGGTCAGTACTGCCAGCACGAGAATATAAGCCACACACAGGATTTGCATGGCCGGACGTTTGGCCGCAGGACGCTGCCGCGGCTTGCTCACCACATCAGCACGCGGCTTGACCTGTGAGGCTTTTAAATACACCACCTGCTGGGCCCGATAGCGGCCGCGTTCATCTAGAATGACCTGATAATCCAGTGCACAACCGACAATCGGGCGCGGCCCCGGACGGGCAAAATCCTTGATATGCAAAAATACGTGGTCTTTGTCCGGATCATTGGGCTGAATAAAGCCATAGCCCTTGTCATCAAACCATTCAATTAACCGGCCCTGATCGCGCATTTCCCTACCCTTTATATTTAAGCTGTGACGAACTTTAAGCGCTCAATCAACATATTACGCATCTCGAGCGGATTTTTCTGCAAAATTGCGTCACCGCTGCGTCCTTGCAAAGCATTTTTTTGTGCCACCTGTAAACGCATCATCCAGAAACGGCCAGCAGCCATTGCCAGATACAGCTCCAGACAGGCTTTTTCATCTTCGGTTAAAGGACGAATGCGGTCATAGGCTTTTAAAAAGGCCATGGCTTTGTCTTCATTCAGGCTGACCTGCGGATACTCAGTACAGAAGTCATTTAAGGTAATGGCAATATCAAACAGCCATTCATCCTGATTCAGCTCGTAAAAATCCAGAATGCCCTGCAGCTGATCGCCTTCAAACAGGGTATTATCGCGGAATAAATCAGAATGGATAAACCCTTTTGGACGGTCCGGATAAATCGCGGTAAGCGCTTCATACAGTCCCAGCAATTTGCTGAGCAGGACTTTATCGGCCTCGCTCAAGCTGGGTTTAATTTCCTGGGATACCGCCAGCCAGTACGCATGATCGCGGACAAAAGCGCGTTTTAAAGGAAAATCTTTTAAGGCCACATGCATTTTGGCCTGTGCCACGGCAATGGCTTCCACCTGAGCGATGCTGGCCGGCATTGGATGCTCGCCGATTAAACGCGGCGCAATCTGGGCCGGTTTCTGTTTAATCGAGTGGATGGCCTTGCCAGCATAACTGAGCGGCACCGCCACAGCCAGACCTGCCTGACCCAAATGTTCCAGTACCGGCACCAGTTCACCGGCTGCCTGTTCATCCATGTCTTCAAACACGGTCAACACATAGTGTGTACCGTCCTGAGCCACCAAAAAGTAATTGGTATTTTGAATACCGCCTTGAATCGGAATCAGATCGACCACCTCAAGTCCATAAGGGGCTGCAAAATCCTGAACTTCCTTTAAAGTCAAAGGCGTATAAACCGACATAGAAAACCTGCGAAAAATCTTACATAAGTTTGATAGAATAGCGTGTCCATCTGCCAAGGTGTAGCGCTTGTGTGGGTGAGTTTCATAATCAGCTGAAATGACTGGAAAAAATTATGCTTGCTAAACGTATTATTCCTTGCCTAGACGTAGATAACGGCCGCGTGGTGAAAGGTGTGCAATTTCTGGATATTCGTGATGCAGGTGATCCGGTTGAAGTGGCGCGTCGTTATAACGAACAGGGCGCTGATGAAATCACCTTTTTAGATATTACCGCTACCCATCATGGCCGTGACACCACCTACCGTACCGTTGAGCGTATGGCAGAAACCGTGTTTGTTCCACTGACTGTGGGCGGCGGCGTGCGTAAAGTCGAAGATATCCGTTTATTACTGAATGCCGGTGCCGACAAGGTCAGCATTAACTCGGCTGCGGTGTTTAATCCGGAATTTGTGCAGGAAGCCTCACAACGTTTTGGCGCACAATGTATTGTGGTGGCGATTGATGCCAAAAAAACCGGCGACAACAAATGGGAAATTTTCACCCACGGTGGCCGCAAACCGACCGGGATTGATGCAATTGAATGGGCCGTGAAAATGGCTGATTACGGCGCGGGTGAACTGCTAATTACCTCTAT
Source organism: Acinetobacter sp. YH12117 (assembly GCF_013418865.1). Lineage (NCBI taxonomy): Bacteria > Pseudomonadati > Pseudomonadota > Gammaproteobacteria > Moraxellales > Moraxellaceae > Acinetobacter > Acinetobacter sp. YH12117. The sequence continues at coordinate 779 of NZ_VPBF01000031.1, read as the reverse complement.
GGATGCCGATGGTACCAAAGCCGGTTATGACCTGGCACTAATGCGAACCATTAATGACCACGTCAATATTCCAACCATTGCTTCTGGCGGTGTTGGCAATTTACAGCATCTGGCAGACGGAATTTTACAAGGCGGCGCCGATGCAGTTCTGGCGGCCTCAATTTTCCACTTTGGTCAGCACACCATTCCGGAAGCCAAGCAATACTTGGCGGCACAAGGTATTGAAATGCGCCTTTAAGCCCATTGGCTCAAAAATTTCAGAACTGAAAAGAGTGTAGCCATACACTCTTTTTTTATGCGGCAAAGCAAAACAAATAAAAAATGAAGATAAAAAAAAGGAGTCTTGAAGACTCCCTATAAACCAAGAATTGCTACAGCGCTTGGCATTAAAACGTACATATTTCAACAGAATCACCTTCGATGTAGGCAGAAGTTCTGCCGCTATCTTCAGCTTCTTTACTATAGAAAACTTCCCTGAACAGATATTGACCATCAACGCCAATTTTATTGACAATTCACGACAACAGCTTGCAAAGCAGTTGTTTTCAATCAGTTTTATTTGATCTCTATCACATAATTGATCCAGTATTATTGTTCCGCGAATATACTGACTTTGGGCCAATCAACGATGAATTTGCTCAGCAGATAAACAACCGTTATTTAAAACCTACTCAAACCTACTCAATGTGGGTTTGATGTTTAATTCCTACTTCACCATCAAGAACCTAAAGCATTTGCTTTAGGGATTACCTCAATTCCATAGGCTGTCACGGTGTAAC